>DASQAU010000112.1:0-8995 GCA_035635595.1 Candidatus Eiseniibacteriota bacterium | reverse complement strand
CGACATGCAGGAGATGATGATCGTCCCGGTCGGCGCGCAGTCCTTCCGCGAGGCGCTGCGCTGCGGCGCCGAGATTTTCCAGTCCTTGAAGAAACTAATCGACGCGAAGGGCATGCCCACGGCGGTGGGCGACGAGGGCGGCTTTGCGCCCGATGTCGCGAGCCATGCCGCGGCGCTCGATCTGCTCGTCGAAGCGATCGGCAACGCCGGCTACAGCGCGGGGCAGGATGTGATGCTCGCGCTCGATTGCGCCGCGTCCGAGTTCTTCAGCGACGGGCGCTATGTGCTCGAGTCCGAAGGCGAGCGCTACTCGCCGGCTGAATTCGCCGGATACCTGGAACAGCTGGCGGCGCGCTACCCGATCGTCTCGATCGAGGACGGGATGGCCGAGAACGACTGGGAAGGCTGGAAAGCGCTCACCGGTCGGCTGGGGAAGAAGATCCAGCTGGTGGGCGACGATCTGTTCGTCACCAACACCCGCATCCTGCGCGAAGGCATCGGACAGGGCGTGGCCAACGCCATCCTCATCAAGGTGAACCAGATCGGCACGCTGACCGAAACGCTCGATGCGATCGAGCTGGCGCGCCAGGCGGGTTACAGCTCGGTCATCTCCCACCGCTCGGGCGAGACCGAGGACACGACCATCGCCGATCTCGCCGTCGCCACTGGAGCGGGCATGATCAAGACCGGGGCCCCCGCGCGCTCTGAGCGCGTCGCGAAGTACAACCGCCTGCTTTTCATCGAAGCGGAGCTGGGCGAGGCCGCCATCTACGCCGGCCGAACAAAACTGCGGTGAAGCGGGCCTCGCGCGCGGTGCACGCCGGGCGCGACATCGCCGCGCGGAGTCCGCTGGCGCCGGACCTGAGCCCGTCCGCAGTTCACGTGTACACCGACCTGGACGACTACGACGCGGTCGCCAAGGGTGAGCGCCCCGGTCACTACTACGGGCGCAACTCGAACAGCAACCGCGACATGCTGGAGCGAGCGGTCGCCGACCTCGAGCGAGGAGAGATGGGACTCGCAACCGCGTCCGGCATGGCCGCCCTGCATGTCACGATGCTCGCCCTCGCGCCGCGGCCGGCGACCATCGTCGCCACCCGCGAGCTGTATGGCGGAACGATGGCTCTGCTGCGACAGGATTTCGAGCCGGCCGGCTACGAGATCAGTTTCGTCGACCTGGGTGACCTCGACGCAGTGCGCCGGGCGCTGGACGGCGCGGGGCTCGTCCTCGCGGAGACGATCACCAACCCGCTTTGCACGGTGCCCGACCTCGAAGCCATCGCATCGATGGCGCGCGAGCATGGTGTGCCGTTCCTGGTCGACAACACCTTCGCCTCGCCGATCCTGTGCCGTCCGCTGGAGTTCGGCGCCACCGCGGTGATGCACAGCGCGACCAAGTACATCGGCGGGCACTCGGACCTGGTCGCCGGAGTGGCCGTGGGCAGCGCGGCGGCCATCGGCGCCGCCCGAGCTCGATCCGTCCGCACCGGTACGCCGCTCGCTCCTTTCGATGCCTGGCTTGCGCTCCGGGGATTGCGCACGCTCGACCTGAGGATGCGAAGGCACAGCGACAACTCGATCGCCTTGGCCCGCGCGATGCAGCAGCTGGCGGCCGTGGCTCGCGTCTACCACCCGCTGCTCGAAGACTCGCCCAGCTATTCGGTCGCGAGCCGGCTGCTTCCGGAGGGGGCGGGGGGGATGATGGCCTTCGACCTCAAGGGTGGTCGCGAGGCCGTGCAGCGCATGCTGTCTCGGTTCCGCCTCGCGTCGTTCGCGGCCAGCCTTGGCGGGGTCGAGACCACCATCTCGTATCCCGAGATCACCTCGCACCGGTCGCTCACGCCGGAGGAGAGGGCTGAGCTCGGCGTCACGCCAGGAACTGTGCGGGTCTCGGTCGGCATCGAGGACCCAGACGACATCATCGAAGACTTCACGCAAGCCCTCGCCGCATAGTGGCCGTCTACACGGCGCTGCAGCTGTTCGAGGTCCTGGTTGCGAGCGCCATCTTGCTGTACGGCGTTCTCTCAGGCTCGCCGACAGTTGCTTTGCTCGGCGGAGGCTTCCTGATCGGGAAGGCGATCCTCAACATCCTCTCGCCAGAGGGAGGCAGCGTCTACCGGCGCTCACTCATCGGCTATGGGTTCGCCGCGGTGTACGTCCTCGTCGGGATCATCCTGGTCCATTTCTCCCCGCACTGACTTTTCTATCCTTTCTCTGCATGGCACAAGGCGTTGTTCCGGCGGGGATCACACGGCTGATCGGCAGCACGCCTCTGTTGCGTGTACGCATCTTCGAAAAGGAGTTTCCCCGCGTCGAGGTTTACGCAAAGGCGGAGTGGTTCAATCCCGGCGGCTCGGTCAAGGACCGGGCGGCGCTGTCGATGATCGAAGACGGCGTGAGGCGCGGCGCGCTCACCCACGAAAAAACGATCATCGATTCGACCTCTGGCAACACAGGCATCGCGTACGCGATGGTTGGGGCGGCGAAGGGCTATCGCGTGAAGCTGGTCATGCCCGGCAACGTGAGCGCGGAGCGCAAGGCGCTGGTCACGGCGTATGGCGCGGAGATCGTCTTCAGCGACCCAGCCGAGGGGTCCGACGGCGCCATCCGGCTCGTCCGCGAGGTGGTGGCCGGGGAGCCCGACGCTTACTTCTACCCCGACCAGTACTCGAACCCCGCCAACGCCCGTGCGCATTACGAAGGAACGGCGGTGGAGATCCTCGAGCAGACTTCGGGACGCGTGACTCACTTCATCGCCGGCCTCGGCACGACCGGCACGTTCGTCGGGACGTCACGGCGGCTGAAGGAGCACGACGGGTCCATTCGCACGATCGCGGTTCAGCCGGATGATTCGTTTCACGGCCTCGAGGGCCTGAAGCACATCCCGACGGCGATCGTGCCGAAGATCTGGGATCCAAGCCTCGCGGACGACATCTGGGGCTGCCCGACCGAGCCCGCTTACGACCTGGCGCGCACAGTTGCGCGGACCGAGGGCCTGCTCGTCGGACATTCCAGCGGCGCGGCTCTGTGGGGAGTGCGACGTCTGGCCGAGACGATCAAAGAAGGTGTGGTCGTGACGGTGTTCCCGGATTCAGGTGATCGCTACCTGTCGACAGGTCTTTACGGACGCAAATGAAGATCGCGGAGCCTGCGCTCGAAGCAATCCAGGCCCATGGCGCCGAGGGCTACCCGAACGAGATCTGCGGCATCATGCTCGGGCCTCCCGGTGGCGAGCTCGTGACCGAGGTCAGGCGGGCAGCGAACATCATCGGCCAGCCTCGCTCGCGGTGGTCCTGGACCGCCGAGCGGACGGTCGATCGCTACGAGATGGACCCGCTCGACCAGATTCGCGTCGAGAAGGAAGCTCGGATCGCGGGCCTCGACATTCTCGGCTACTACCACAGCCATCCGGACCATCCCGCACGACCATCGGTTTTTGACGCCGAGCAGTCATGGGCGGGATATGTCTACGTGATCGTCTCCGTCGAGAACGGCGATCCGGTTGACGTCAACGCATTCGCCACGCCCAGGGACCACGGACCCTTTCGACCCGAGCCACTGGAGGTCGTCGGGCCAAAACACGTCTAATTGAGGGCGTGGCTCGCCCCATCATCGCCATCGTCGGCCGCCCCAACGTCGGAAAATCGACGCTGTTCAACCGCATCCTCGGCTGGCGGAAGGCAATCGTCGACCCGCAGTCCGGCCTGACCCGTGACCGGCTGTACGGCGTCGCCGAGTGGAGCGGGCGCGAGTTCACGGTCGTCGACACGGCGGGGTTGGATCTGGACAGTGCGAAGGATTCCTCCCAGGCGGCGATCGAGGCGCAGACCAAGGTCGCGATCGACCAGGCTGACGTGATCGTGCTGCTGCTCGACGTGCGGCAGGGCCTGACCCCGGTCGACCGCGAGATCGCGCAGCTGCTGCGGCGTTCCAGGCGCAGCGTGATCGTGGCCGCGAACAAGGCGGACTCGCCCAGCGAGCGCCATTTCGCCCACGAGATCCTGGAGCTCGGCTTCGAGGAGCCTTCGCTGCTTTCAGCCCAGCACGGCCTGGGAGTGGGGGACTTCCTCGATCGCGTCCTGGAGGCGCTCCCTGCACCCGAGTCCGAGGCCCCTGCCGAGGAGAAGGCGGATCGGCTGGCGATCATGGGCCGGCCGAACGTCGGCAAGTCGTCGCTGCTCAACGCGCTGCTCGGCGACGAGCGCGCGCTGGTCAGCCCCGTGCCGGGGACGACGCGCGATCCCATCGACACCGAGCTGGTCTTTGACGGCATTCCGGTCGTGCTGATCGACACGGCTGGCATCCGGCGCAAGTCGTCCAACCGCGACCAGATCGAGCGCTACAGCCTGATGCGCGGCATCCATGCCATGGAGCGCGCTGATGCCGTCCTGCTCGTGATCGACGCCGCGGCCGGCGTGCTGGCCCAGGACCAGCACGTTGCGGGCTACGCGCTGGAGGCGGGCAAGGGTCTTGTGATCGTCGTCAACAAGATCGACCTGGTCGAGCCCGCGATGCGCAAAGAGGCCTACTGGCGCAAGGAGCTCGCCAAGGACTTCAAGTTCGCACCGTTTGCGCCGATCGTCGCGATGTCGGCCAAGACCAAAGAGGGGATCGGTGCGCTGATCCCGGCGGCGCTCGAGGTCGTCGGCCAGCGCCGGATCAAGATGCCGCCGAACGAGCTGAACAAGGTGCTTCGCGACGCCTTTCTCGAGCACCCGCCGCCGAGCTACAAGGGCCGGCGATTGAAGCTGGGCTACGGGACCCAGGCCGGCACAGAGACCCCGACCGTGGTGATCTTCGTCAACGACACGGGCCTCCTCCACTTTTCGTACCGCCGCTACCTCGAGAAGAAGATCCGAGACCGATTCGGCCTCTTCGGGAACCCGTTGAAGCTGGTGCTTCGAGCGGGTGGTGAGAAGCGGCCAGGACCAAGCCGCGTTGAAAAACGCACCGACGCCAAGCGGGGGCGGTAGGGGCTGCAAGAAAGCATGGGAGCGGCCCCCCACCCCGACCCTCCCCCGGCGGGGGAGGGGGATTTACATTTCCCTCATGTCCCCAGCACAACCGTTTGATGGTCTCCTGATCTAGTGATGCTATGGGTGCGGCATTGAGCTCCAAGGTCCTGGTCGTGGACGACGAGGTGCACATCGTCGAGCTGGCACGCCTGTACCTGACGCGCGAGGGATATGAGGTAGAGGGCGTTGGAGACGGCGACCAGGCGATGGCTCGATTCAACCAGCTCAAGCCCGACCTCGTGATCCTGGACATCATGCTGCCGGGCACCGACGGCCTGACGATCTGCAAGGAGATCCGCAAGCAGAGCCAGGTGCCGATCATCATGCTGACCGCGCGTGACGAGGTGACAGACAAGGTGGTCGGACTGGAGGTGGGCGCGGACGACTACCTCACCAAACCCTTCCACCCGCAAGAGCTCGTGGCGCGCGCCAAAGCCCTCCTCCGGCGTGCCCGTGTCGAGCCGGACCTGCCGCGGCTCATCCGCGCTGGGAAGCTCGAGGTCGACCTCGAGCGTCACGAGATCCGGCACGAAAAGTCGAAGGTCCAGCTTCGCCCCAAGGAGTTCGACCTTCTCGCGCTCCTCGCCCGCCATCCTGGCCGCGTCTTTCAGCGCAGCGAGCTGCTCGACCTAGTCTGGGGCTATGACTTCCCCGGCTACACGCGAACAGTTGACGTGCACGTACAGCAGGTTCGCGAGAAGCTGGCCGCGGCGAGCATCACCGACCCGAGCATCCAGACGGTCTGGGGCGTCGGGTACCGCCTGGAGCTGATCGAAAGCTGACGCTCCGCATCCGCCTCCTGGCGGCCGCCGCCGGCATCGTCGCCGTGAGCCTGCTCCTGGGCGGCGCCTTGACCTGGGTTCTGGTCCGCGACCTGGAGTTCCAGCGCTTGCAGGATGAGCTGGATCGCGAGGTGATCACCAAAGCGGTCCAGGTCAAGCATCAGGAATGCTTCACCCGCCCGGCCGTCGTCTCCCAGCCGGGCGCGACAACTTGCCGCCTCGACTCAGCGGTTGACTACCAGGATCGCCTCACTTCGATCGTCGTGCCCACCCTGAGCGGCAACAGCAGGCTGCTTCTCCTGGACCCGCAGCGAAGGGTTCTGTTCGACAGCGGCGGCACCGACACGTTTGCCAGCGTCATCCCGCTCACGAACTCCAAGCGCGTGGCCAACGTCGGTGAGGCGCGGACCATGCTTGGCGGCCAGGCCTACTTTCTCGCGGCAACGCCAATTGTGGCCACCCGGTCGCCTATCCACGCGGGCTACGTCGTCCTTGCGCAGCCTCAGTCAGCGGTCGCCACCTCGGTCGCCACCGATCTCGCGGGACGGCTCCTCGAGGCAGGCGGAGCCGCGCTGGTTGTCGCAATGCTCCTGATCCTCCTGGTCAGCCGCAGCCTGACGGGGCCTCTGACGCAGCTTGCCGGCGCGGCCGAAGACATCGCCGGCGGGAACTATTCCCGCCGCGTCGGCATCCGCGGCCACGACGAGATCGGCATGCTCGGCGCCGCGTTTGACCGCATGGCGGAGGCGGTCGAGCGCGCTCGCAAGACCCAGCGCGATTTCCTGGCCAACGTTTCCCACGAGCTCAAGACGCCGCTCACCAGCCTGATCGGGTTCAGCCAGGCACTGGTCGACGGCAGCCTGTTGAGCGAGAGCGACCGCGCGCGAGCGGCGACCATCGTCCACGAGGAATCTGAACGCGTGCTGCGCATGGCCCAGGAGCTGCTCGACCTCGCGCGCGTGGAGGCGGGCTCCATCTCGATGCACATCACCGCTGTGGACCTCGGAGCTCAGCTGCAGCAGGAGCTCGAGATCGTCAGGCCACGCGCGCTCCGGCGCCAGCTGGAGCTGGACCTGAGGGTGCCGCAGGACATCACGCCTGTGGCCGCCGACCCGGAGCGCCTGCACCAGATCATCGACAACCTGCTCGACAACGCGGTGAAGTACGCGGCCGAAGGAACCACGATCAGGATCTCGGTGGTGTCGAACATCTCAGGGCTCGAGGTGATCGCGGCCAACACGATCGGCGCCCACAAGCCCGATCCCCAGAAGATGTTCGACCGCTTCTACCGCGCCGACCCATCGCGTTCGGCTGCAGCCGGAGGCGTCGGGCTCGGCCTGTCGATCTCGCGAGAGCTTGCCCTGGCGATGAAGGGACGGATGTGGGCGGACTACGACGCCGACGGTGTGCTGAGGCTCCATTTGCTGCTGCCCGCGGCGGCGCGACCTGCGGTCGAGCCCTTGACAGCGTTGTCAAAACCTGCCTGACCTGGATCGCGCACAGCTCACTCAACCGCAGCCTTGGGTTCGGACTGTGGTCTCCGCAAGGCTTCCAGCGAACATAGTCGTTCTCAGCAGGTTCACAGCGTGGTCGCAGCAAAGTCCCATTGACGACCTTCAGCTTTTGGTCGCATGGTGCGCCGGCGGGTTTCGTTCAAGCTCCTGGCGGCAATGGCCATCTTTCCTGTCCTCGCATTCGGCGCCGTCGACGTAGAGGCCAACCAGAGCGGGGTTTCCTCGGCCGAGCCGGCGACCGCCCGGTCGAGCCAGATCGGCAGCATCGTCTCGACGTTCACGCCGTTCGTCGTGCCACGGGGCGTGGGGGGGCTGGCGATCACGATCCAGCAGCTGATCGCTGCGAGCGGCGCCTCGGCCGGCGTGAAGGTGATCGAGCTCGGCGGCGCGGACCCGTTTGCCTGGTCCGTGAATGCCGAGGAGGTGTTCACCGCAGCGAGCACGTACAAGCTCGCCGCTCTGATGTTGGAGGCGGACAACGTCGCCGCCGGCAAGGTCGATCCGAACGGTTATGTGTGCTTCCAGGACGGCGACTATGAAGCCGGCTGGTTCGACGACTATCTGGAGGGCGCCTGCTTCACACGAAACGAGCTCGCTGTCCGTGCGGGCACCTACTCGGACAACACTGCTGGGCACATGCTCGTGCGCGACGTCGGCGGCGCCGCCGTGCTCAACGCGTGGGCCGCGTCAGGTGGCGCGACAAGCTCCGACTTCTTCGACGCGAACACCACCACGGCCGCCGACCTCGCGTCGCTGTGGGCCGCCGAAGCCGGTGGCGACCTGGGTGGCGCCGCGGCTCAGGCGTGGCTCTATCCGCTGCTGACCAACACGCGGACCGAGAGCGGAGTCCCGGCGGGGGTGGGCGAAGTAACCGTGGTGCACAAGACGGGCACCATCGACCTCGTCGACAATGATGCAGCGCTAGTCACGTCCAGTCCCAGCGGCTCCTACGTGATCGTCGTCATGACCGACGGTCTCGGCGGCGCGGAGGGTTGGCAGCTCATCGCCGGCATCTCAGCCGCCGTCTGGCAGTTCGAAGCTTCGCGCTAGCCTCGTGAGAAGTTCTGCGCGTTGCCCATCTGCGACCAGACGTAGGCCTGGACGTTGGCAAGGGCCTGCCGGAGGTGGTTGTCGTCGTGGTGGACCCATTCGTGCAGTAGTTCGCCCACAGTCAAACGGCCGACCTCTGGATGCGAGCCTGGCCTGGCGAGCTGCGCGGGCTTCAGAGATCGGACCAGCTGGACGCTGTCGCGCCGCAGCGGTTCGAACTCGGCACGCAGCTCATCCGGCCTCCGGTCGCAGTCGTGGCGCGCCTTGGCCACCGCAGCCTGGTCCCATGTCGCCAGGCTCGGGTTCTCGGCGCCGAGCATGATCCGGATCCTGCCAGCGAAGCCGTGCTTCTCGGCCTCGATCACGTGACCTACGCACTCGTTCACGCACCACTCACGGTCGGCTGGACGCCATGCGGCTGCATCCTGCGGCAGGGCCCCCAGCAGGCCGGCAAAAGCACGACCTGAAAACTCGATAAGGTCAGCGATCTCGTCCGGTTTCACCGCGTGGGCGGTACGACCAGCGTGACGGGGTTTTCCACCAGGCGCTTGACCTCGGCCATGAACTGGGCGGCAGTGGCTCCATAGAACACGCGGTGGTCGACGGAAAGGGTCATGCGCATGACCTTGCCCGG
>DASQAU010000111.1:0-13870 GCA_035635595.1 Candidatus Eiseniibacteriota bacterium | reverse complement strand
CGCGTACGCGACCGTGGGCGAGATCAGCGAGACGCTCCGGGGCGTTCTCGGCTCCTATCAACCGGACGCAGTGATCTGATGAACGCTTTAGCGCTCATACGGCGTGGCCGGGGCGACCGGGCTTAGCCCGGTCGCGACTTTGTCTTTTTGTCTCCCAGCGCTGCCTGGCTTCAGACTCTCAATGAAGTCCCATCCGTATAGCGGAGGGAGAGCAGGCCCGTCGCGAAGCGACCGGCCGATGAGAGGGAACCATTCCGGGTTCCCTCTCATATTTCTTAGCCGTCGACCTTCACGATCACCGCCTCGCCTTCGCCGATGCCGCCGCACAGCGTGGCCAGGCCGTAATAGGGCCGGGAGTCTTTCGCCGCCGCACGCCTGCGGCGCAGCTCGTACATCAGGGTCATGATCATCCTTGCTCCGGTAGCGCCGGTTGGATGGCCGATCGCAATCGCGCCGCCGTTAACGTTCGTCTTGGCGCGAATCGCCTCCGCCTTCTTCTGATCGCGGCCCGCCATGATCAGTGTCGAAACGAGCGGCACGGCCGCAAACGCCTCGTTGATCTCGATCAGATCGATGTCGTCGATCGTGAGGCCCGCCTTGGCCAGCGACAGGCGCGCGGATTCGGCTGGGATCGACGCGATCCTGTCTGGGTGGCCGGATGCCATGGCCCACCCGAGGAGCGTGGCCAGAGGCTCCTTGCCCCGCCTTTTGGCCTCTTCCAGCGACATCAGCACCATGGCCGAGCTGCCCGTGCTGAGGCCGGGGGCATTGCCGGCAGTAACGGTAGGGCTGCCGTAGATGGTCGGCAGCTTCGCCAGCTTCTCGAGTGCAACGTCCGCACGGGGCGACTCGTCGTCCACGAATTCGATCGGCTCACCCCGCTCTTGTGGAACCTGGATGGTCATCAGCTCATCTTTGAAGCTGCAGGCGGCCTTGGCCTTGAAATACAGCTCGTTGCTGCGCACCGCCCAGCGGTCCTGCTCTTCGCGGGTGATGCCAAACTCAAGTCCTTCCTCACCGGCCTGGACAGCGCGCGGCTTGCCGGTCATCGGATCCGCGATCACAAGCTGGTCTTTCAGGTTCACGTCGCCCAGCCGGTGACCCCACCGAAAGTCGGTCAGGAAATATGGCACCCTGCTCATGTTCTCGGCGCCGCCGGCCAGCGCCACCGCGACCTCGCCCAGCCGGATGGAGCGCGAAGCCATGTTGACCGCGGCCATCGACGAGCAGCAGGCGCGGTCCACCGTGTACGCGACTCGCTCGGTGGGTATTCCGGCCTCGATCAGCAGCTGGCGGGCGATGGATCGATCGGCTCCGGGCAGGTTGACGCCGGTGGCCACCTCTTCCACGTCTTCCGGGGCGATCCCTGCCCTGCGAATGGCCTCGGCGGCGACCAGGCCGCCGAGTTTTGGCAGTGTGAAGTCCTTCAACGTGCCGCCGAATTTCCCGAACGGGCTGCGCACGGCGCTGATGACGGCAACTTCCTCGCGGCTCACGGGCACTTCTCCTTCACCTTAGATGACCCCATCCGCTTTCAGCCGGCCCACCTGGTCGTCGGTATAACCCAGAATTTCGGTGAGCACTTCCGAGTTGTGCTGGCCCAGAAGCGGGGCCGGCGCGGTGAGCGGCTCCGGATCGCCGGACATTTTGGCCACCGGGCCGACCAGCTTCACCGAACCGAGGATCGGATCGGCCACATCGATCATCAGCCGCCGGGCTGCGACCTGCGGATCGTCAAAAACTTCTTTGGCGTTCTGCACCGGGCCGATGGGCAATCCCACGGCCAGCAGCCTGGTCGTGGCGCCGGCTTTGGTCTGGTTGCGGAACCAGGTGTTGATGATCTCGCCCAGCCAACCGGACATGTTCGCTGCCCGCTCCGGGCCGGAGGTCGCGCCCTCATGCCCGACCAGGTCCGGCCGTTCGATCGCCTGGCAGAACTTCGCCCAATCGCCTTCTGTGGCGACGATCAGGCCGATCCAACCGTCCTGACACTGGAAGGGCCCCCACGGAGCCATGAACAGCTCACGGCCTCTTTCCAGCACCTGGTTGGTCAATGAGTACGCCGTGACCGAGCGCTCGGCAAGACCGATGATCGTGTCGTACATCGAGATGTCGATGTATTGACCCCGACCTGTCTGGGCGCGTTGGTAGAGGGCGAGCATGATGGCGTAAGCGGCGTTCATGCCGGAGACGATGTCGCCCAGTGCGACCCCAAGCCACGTGGGCGGACCGTCCGCCTGACCGTTGGTGTTCAGGAGGCCGCCCATGGCCTGGGCCACGATGTCGTAGGCGGGCCGTTTGCTGTACGGACCCAGGTAGCCTTCCATGCTGCCGAAGCCGGAAATGCACGCGTAGATCAGGCGCGGGTTGCCCTCCGACAGCGCCTTGTAGCCGATGCCCATCTCGTCGAGCAACCCGGGCCGGAAATTCTCCACCACCACGTCCGATTTCTCCGCCAGCTCGCCGAAGAGCCGCCGACCCTGCTCGGACTTGAGGTTGAGCGTCAGGCTGCGTTTGTTTCGATTGAATCGAAGGAAGTAACCGCTCTGCGTTTCGCCCTTGTCGTTCTTGATCCTGGGCGCTCCGCCGCGGGCCGTATCGCCGCCTTCCGGGCGCTCGACTTTGACGACGTCAGCTCCCTGATCTGCCAGCATCATCGTGCAGTAAGGGCCGGCTACCTGAACTTCAAAAGCCAGCACGCGAATGCCATCGAGAGCTTTGGGCTGTCGACTCATCTAGGCCGAATCATCGCAGCTACCGGAACTGCGACAGAACACGCTTTCCGAGCAACCGCAAACCGCCCTCGCGGCCCAGGCCGAAAGGCGCTCCGAACTCGACCCTCGATGCGCCGGCGTCAAAGATGTCGCGAACCTGTCGGGCGACTTGCTCCGGCGTGCCGGAGAACGCAAATCGATCGAGAAGGTCGTCTGTGATCAAACGGCCGGCGCCGCGTTCATCGCCCGCCTTCAACAGGCGCCCGATCTGCTCGACCAGACCGCTCGGCACGGCGACCGTCGGATCCAGCCTGGCGACGACCTCGAAGTACATCGCGACCGCAGACCTCGCGCGGTCCCGTGCGGCTGCCCCATCATCGTCGACCACCGTGACGGCGCCCATCACGACACCGGTCGAGCCGGCCTCACGCCCGGCACGCGCGGCGCCTTTTGCCAGGCGCGACAACATCACAGGCACGAGGAGGGCGTTCGCGCTGCCACCGACCTTGAGCTCATCCGCGATCTCGCCCGCAAGCGCAACGGTTCGCTCGCCCCAACCGCCGATGAGCAGCGGCGCACTCGTTCGAACCAGGTTGTGGCGGAGGCGAAATCCAGGCTCGACGGTGAAGACCTCGCCTCGATACCCGGCGGAGTCACCGGCCAGGATCATCCGCACCACCTCGGCCGCCTCTCTGATGGTCTGCACCGGTCGCGGCTGTGACACCCCGATCGATGCGAGCCACGCGCCCTTGGCCAGCCCGAGGTATGCCCTGCCGTTTGATGCGACGTCGAGAGCGGCGATCTGGCCGGCGATCTCGACCGGGTGCACGGTGTAGGGGTTGAGGCACGCCGGGCCGAGGCTCACTCGATCGGTCGCCGCGGCCACCTCCAGCAGAGCTTGGAGCGGTGGCTGGTAGCCCAGGTCCGCGAAGACGCTTACGACATCGAAGCCGAGCTCCTCGGCAAGACGTCCGAGCCGTCCGTACTCGGAGATATTGCGGTCGGCGCGCAGCCCGACGCCAAAGCGCGCCGGCTTCACGTGAGCTCCTCGGTGGGGATCCTCCTCCTCCGGATTCTTTCGACCCGCATCACGAGCCGCTCGTCAGGATCGGGGCAAGCCACCAGCGAGTCCTTCTCCAGCCAGTCGCCGGCCGGCAGCTTCCGCTGCTTGGCGGCCAGCAGCGGCAGTGCCGCGGCGATGGCGAACATGCAGAAGAAGCGGCCGTCGGGTATCCGGACCCGGCTTGACTCGGTCACCTCGAAGTAGTCGCCGACCCCGAGCCCGCACACAGACCGGCCTTCGATTCGTTCGACCGTGACGCGCAGGTCGTAAAGCACGGTGACCGCTCGCCGCCCGGCGGAAAACGAGCGTTCATTCATCGTGGAGTGGGCATATTATTGCAGCCCTGCTTCCCACGACTTCGTGACTTGATCCCGTCGGGAGATCGCTCAAGGAGAACACAGTGATGGTCGCAGCCAGAAGACCTTATCCGAGGGTCATGGCGGGCGTGGTGATTGCTGCGTTCGTGGTCCTGACCGCCTGCGGAGGCGGAAGCACCACGACCACCAATCACGTGCTCGTCGTCGACAAGTCCTTCGACATGAAGACGGCCGACCCGCAGCGCGAGTTCGAGGTTTCGGGCGGGATCGTGGCCAAGGCGCTGTACAGCACGCTGCTCACATTCAAGGGATCCGACTCCGCGACGCCGGTCCCGGCGGTGGCGAGCTCTTACACCGCTTCGGCCGACGCGAAGACGTATACGTTCAAGCTTCGGACCGACATCAAGTTCTCCGACGGCACGGCTTTGACCTCGGCCGACGTGCTCTTCTCTTTCAACCGGCTGATCAACATCAAAGGCAACCCGTCATTCCTGCTCGACGGAGTGACGGTGTCGGCTCCTGACACCTCGACTGTGGTTCTGACCTCAAAAAGCGCGAACCCTGCGATTCCATTCATCATCCCCAACCCGGCCCTGGGCGTCGTCAACTCCAAGGTCGTCAAGGCACATGGCGGCACCGACCAGCCGGGCGCCGACAAGTCCGACACCGCCGAGTCATTCCTCAACACCACGTCGGCCGGCAGCGGCCCCTACACGCTCAAATCCTTCAGCACCACCTCCGAGGTGGACCTGACCGCAAACCCGACCTACTGGGGTCCCAAGCCCTACTACAACACTGTGGTGATTCGAAACATCCAGGCTCCGGCTCAGCTGATCAACATCCAGAAGGGCAGCAACGAGATCGCGCTGGACCTCTCGCCCGACCAGGCTTCAACTCTGAGCGGCAGCAGCTCGCTCCAGGTCAAGGCCATCCCGGGCCCGAACGTCTTCTTCCTCTTCTCCAACAACAACGCGAAGATCTCCTCCATCACCCCCAACAAGCACTTTCAGAACGCCATCCGGTACGGCCTCGATTACGCCTCGTTCGTGCAGCTTGCGGGCGCGGGCGCGATCCAGACTCCCGGCGTGGTCCCGAGCATGTTTCTTGGGGCGCTGCCCCAGTCGGCCGCTGTCTCCCGCGACGTAACCAAGGCCAAGGCCGAGCTCGCGGCTTCTGGGATCGCGAACCCAACGGTGAACCTTGGTTTCCCCAGTGACTTCACCCTGAACGGCATCTCGTTCAGCACTCTCGCGCAGAAGGTCCAGGCCAACCTGCAGGAGGTCGGCATCAAGGTCAACCTGACCGGCAGCCCGATCTCCGTGGCGCTCGCCGACTACCGCGCCGGCACGGAGCAGCTCGGGCTCTGGCTGTGGGGCCCCGACTATCCCGACCCTAACGACTACCTCGTCTTCCTTCCGGGCCAGCTGGTCGGCCTGCGCGCAGGCTGGGCCGCCGGCGCCAACCCGACCCTCGAGGCGCTCGGCACAAAGGCCGGCTCGACGACTGACAACACCGCCCGCGGTCAACTCTTCCAGCAGATACAGAATCAGCTGAACACGGACGGGCCGTTCTTCCCGCTGATCCAACCGGGGCAGGTGGTAGTGGCGACCAAGGGCGTTTCCGGCGCCGACTACAACCCGACCTGGACACTTGACGTCAGCGGGGCCGGCGGCTAACCCCGAAACCCGGCCGGGATGGCGGCTGCGGCTGCCGTCCCGGCCCTTCGTCAGGTTCCTCGGCCGGCGTCTCGCCGCGCTTTTCCTGCTGGGCCTTGGAATCACCTTCGTTGCTTTCGTGCTCACCGAGCTGGTCCCTGGCGACCCAGCTGCGGCAAACCTTGGGCAGCGCGCCATCGGGGACCCGGCCGCCGTCCAGGCCTTTCGCGAGCACTACGGCCTGGACAAGCCGCTGCCGATCCAGTACGGCCTGTACCTCCAGCACCTGGTCACCGGCGACCTCGGAGAATCAGAGCAAAGCCACCGTCCGGTCCGGACTGACCTCAGCGAGTACGGTCCCGCCACCGCCGAGCTGGCGGTCACCTCGATCCTGATCGCGTACCTCCTCGGGATCACGCTTGGCGTGGTGGCCGCGGTCCGCCGCAACCGGTTGACCGACCAGGTGCTGCGTGTCATCTCGCTGGGTGGGATCTCCATGCCCACGTTCTGGCTCGCCCTCGTCGCGCTGTATGTGTTCTTTTTCAAGCTGGGCTGGGTGCCGGGAAGCGGACGGCTGGATCCGGGCCTGCTCCCCGCGCCGCATGTGACGGGCCTGTACACCGTCGATGCACTGCTGTCCGGTCAATTCGACGTCCTGGCCAATGCCTTGCAGCACCTGATCCTGCCGGCCTGCGTGCTCGCCGCGTACAACATCGGTTTGCTGACGAGGTTCACGCGGTCGGCGGTCCTCGAGGTGATCAACAACGACTACGTCCAGGCCGCCCGCGCCAAGGGCCTACCCGAGCGGACGGTGGTTTTGAGGCATGTGCTGAAGGCTGCCCTCCCGCCGATCATCACAGTCGGCGGCCTGGCTTTCGCCAACGTCATGACCGGGACCGTGCTTGTCGAGAGCATCTTCTCCTGGCCGGGAATCGGGCAGTATGCGTTTCACTCGGCGACCACCCTCGACCTGCCCGCGATCATGGGCGTCAGCCTCTTCGTCGCCGTCGTCTACATCGTCGTCAACTTCACTGTCGACATCCTCTATGGGGTTGTCGACCCGCGGATCCGGGTCGCATGAGCGCGCAGCCCCTGCCTTTGCGTTTTCGTGTGGGGTTCAGGCGGCGGCCCGGCACCCTCGGCTCAGCCTGGAGCCAGCCGCTCGCAATCGCCGGCATGATCCTGGCCGGCGCATGGCTCCTCGTGGCGATCTTCGTGCCGCTGATCGCGCCTTACGACCCACTGGCTCAGAGCTCCCAGCTGTTCCTGGAGCCCAGCTCTGCCCACCTCTTCGGCACCGACGAGCTGGGGCGCGACGTCTTCAGCCGGGTGCTCTGGGGGTCGCGCCTGTCCCTTCCCCTCGCCTTCTTTCTGGTCGCGATGGCGGTCGCCGTCGGCGCAGTCCTGGGCGCGGTGGCCGGCTATTTCGGCGGCTGGGTCGACGAGGTGATCATGCGCGCCACCGACCTCGTGTTCGCCTTCCCGACCATCATCCTCGCGATGGCCGTGACGGCGGCCCTCGGCCCCAGCCTTCGCAATGCGGTGCTCGCCGTGCTGGTGGTCTTCTGGCCTTCCTACGCCCGGGTCGTGCGTGGCCTCGTGATGTCACTGGGCCAGGCAGATTACGTGAGCGCTACACGCCTGCTTGGCGCGTCATCACGGCGCGCGCTGGTCGTCGACGTGCTGCCAAATGTCGCCGGGCCCGTGATGGTGCTGGCGACGCTGGATCTCGGCAACGCGGTCCTGCTGCTCGCCGGCCTGTCGTTCCTGGGCCTCGGCGCACAGCCGCCGACGCCAGAGTGGGGCTCGATGGTCAACACCGGCACGCAGTTCTTCCAGCGGTGGTGGATGGGCACCTTTCCCGGTTTCGCGATCCTCTCGGTGGTGCTCGCGTTCAACTTCCTTGGTGACAGCCTGCGCGACGCGCTTGACCCGAGGTCCTCCTGGGCGGTGCAGGGGCGCGATCGATGAGCCCCCTCCTCTCGGTCAACGGCCTGGAGGTTCGCCTGCCCACGACATCAGGCCCGGTGACCGTGGTTGAAGGCATCGACTACGAGGTTGAGCGTGGACAGGTCTTCGGGATCGCAGGCGAAAGCGGGAGCGGCAAGACGATTTCAGTCCTCGCCCTGCTCGGCCTGCTTCCGGGCGGCGCCGAGGTCGGTGGCTCTGCGAGGTTCGACGGCAAGGAGCTGCTGACGCTCGGCCGGCGTTCGCTGCGCGAGATTCGGGGCAACGAGATCGCGATGGTCTTTCAAGACCCGATGACATCGCTGCATCCGATGATGACGATCGAACGCCAGCTCACCGAGCACGTGCGGTACCACCTGGGGTTCGACGCGAAGCGAGCGCGAGCACGGGCGGTGGAGCTGCTCCATGAGGTGCGCATCCCGGATCCTACCGGAGCGCTTGGGGCCTATCCCCATCAGTTCAGCGGTGGCATGCGCCAGCGGATCGCCATCGCCATCGCCCTCGCTTGCGGCCCGCGCCTCTTGATCGCCGACGAGCCGACAACAGCGCTCGACGTCACCGTGCAGGCCGGCATCCTCCGGCTGCTCGACCGGTTGCGCCGCCAGTCCGGGCTGGCGGTGATCATGATCACGCACGACCTTGGCGTGATGTCGTCCATCGCCGACTGGCTCAGCGTGATGTACGCGGGCAAGATCGTCGAGTCAGGGCCGACCGCCGGCGTGCTCGCGCAGCCTCGCCATCCATACACGGCTGGACTTCTGGCCGCCTTGCCGCATCCAGAAGCGGCTGAGGACACGCCGCTGATTTCGATCTCCGGGGCACCCCCAAGCCCACAGGCCAGGCCGGCCGGCTGCGCCTTCCACCCGCGCTGCAGATACGCCATCGAGTCCTGTGCGACCGAAGTTCCGGATCTCCTTCGAGTCGGCGACAGCCGCAGGCTTGCCTGCCCGGTCGATCCGTTGCTGGTGCCCGCTTGAGCCTGCTCGAGCTGCGTGAGGTCGAGGTCGAGTACCGCCGGGCTGGACGCATCCCGGTCCGCGCGGTGGCCGGCGCGAGCCTGTCGGTGGAGGCCGGCCAGGTGGTCGGGCTCGTGGGCGAAACGGGCTGCGGCAAGTCGACGCTCGCGCGAGCCGCCGTCGGTCTGCTGGCGCCGACTGCCGGCTCGGTGTGGTTCGAAGGCCGGCAGGTGCGGCCGCTCGGGCGGCGGGCACGATCCCGCGACGACGCAAGGCTGCAGATGGTGTTTCAGAACCCGTTCAGCTCGCTCAACCCGCGCCGCCGGGTGGGCGATCAGATCGCCGACGCGATGGCCATACTCGGGCTCGCTCCCGCGGACCAGAGGCGGGATCGCGTTTCGAATCTTCTCGAGCAGGTGGGCCTACCGCGCAGCGCCGCCCAGCGATTCCCCCACCAGTACAGCGGCGGCCAGCGGCAGCGCATCGCCATCGCGCGAGCGCTGGCGGCCGAGCCATCGGTCATCGTGCTCGACGAACCGCTCTCCTCTCTTGACGCCTCGGCCCAGGCGCAAGTGGCCAACCTGCTCAAAAGCCTCGCTCGCGAGCTTCAGGTCGGCCTCCTTCTGATCTCCCACGACCTGGCGATCGTGCGGCACATCGCGGACGTCGTCGCGGTCATGTACCTGGGGCTCGTCGTCGAGACCGCACCCACGCGACGCCTCTGGGAAGCGCCGATGCACCCCTACACCGAAGCCCTCATCCAGGCCATCCCACGTGCCGACGGCAGCGGGTGGCTGCCGGAAGCTTTACCGGGCGAGGTGCCAGACCCGGCCCGCCCACCGGCCGGCTGCCGATTCCACCCGCGGTGCCCCTATGCGTTCGATCGCTGCCTCACCGATCCGCCGCCGCTGATCGAGATCGTCGAGCTCAGGCGCGTCGCCTGCTGGCTGCATGAGCCTGGCGCCGGCGAGCGCGCGCCCTCGCAGTTTGCCCGGCCCACGGGTGGCGCGGCGTCAGCCGGCGGCGACCAGATCGACCGGGTATGAGTTGAGCTTGCGGCCGCCCTTTTCTTCGCAGACGACGATATTTTCGATCCGGACGCCGACCTTGCCGTGCCACATGATGGACGGCTCGTCGGTGAAGGTCATGCCAACCTCGAGGGGCGTCTGGTCTTCTTCCGAGATGAAGGGCCGCTCGTGGACGTCCATCCCGATGCAGTGACCCATGCGGTGGCGGAAGTAAGGCCCGTATCCAGCTTCTTCGATTGGTCCGCGGCACGCGCGGTTGACCTGCGCCGCGGTCACTCCGGGCCTGGACGCCGCCTGCCCAGCCGCCTGCGCGTCGATCATCGCCTGGTGCGCGCGCCGGTATTCAGCGGTGGGCTCGCCGCAGAAGATCGTGCGTCCGAAGTCAGAGCAGTAACCCTCCAGCACAGCCCCGAAGTCGAAAAGGACGGCTTCGCCTTCGCGGAGCGGCAGCATGCCGCGTTCATCGATCGACTCTCGTTCGTCAGCCAGGCCCATCGTGAAGATGTGCGTCGTGAACGACGGCGCCCGCGACCCGCGCGCGCGCATCTCGTGCTCAACCTGCTCGACGAGCCCGTGCATCGTGACTCCGGGTTTGACATGAGACGTAACCGCGCCCATCGTCTCGTCGGCGATGCGGCACGCCCGGGTCATCATCTCCAGCTCATCCTTCGACTTCACGCGGCGCAGCCGGTTGACCAGCGGCTCCGCATTGAGCAACCGAGGTGATCCGAACACTCGCATCAGGTTGATCACGGTCTCGCCCCACAGACGCGAACCGATGGCCAGGTCCTTGACGTCTCCAAGGCTCTTGGCGACCTTGTCGAACATCGCTCGGCCGTCGTCGGTCTCGTTGACCACGACAAGCTCGCCTGGGGCGCCATGAGGCAGGTCGAACTCCGCGAACATGCGCGGCAGGAGAAAGGTCGGCTCCTTGCCCGGTCGGAAGAAGGCGCCGCCGACCCATCCGTGGGCGTACGAGACGTTGCCGAACGTCGGGATGTTGCGCTCGAGTCCCGTCAGGTACTCGAGATCTGACGAAGGGCCGAGGAACAGTGCATCGATGCCCTCTTGCTCGAGCACTTCATCGAGCCTGCGCCGGCGCTCAGCGTAGTCAAACATCGCAGCCAGTCTAGTTATCGGCGTCGCCCGCCGGGCTTATTGCCGTCGCCCGGCCATGGGAGAGGAACTTTCGACTCGGACATCACACGCGGAAAGTGCGGCATGAGAACTTCGGGCGCCAGGTGTCGCGACACCAGCGTCATGATCTGACCGAGGTCCGCCCCGGCGGGAAGCTCGAGGAACAGGTGGGTCACGCCTGCTGCAGCCCACGCGGCGACGAGCTCGCGGTCAGGCTTCAAGTTCCCGGAGATCGCCGCACGACCAGGCTCAACAAGCTTCGGATGGCTCAACTGGAGTGGTTCCTGCGCCAGCACCGGCAGTCCAGAGGCGTCGCCGACCTCGCGCGAAACCAGACCGGTGAGCCAGAACGGCACCTCCAGCTGCGCCGGCTTGGGCGTGACCGAGATCGACCTCGGAGCAGCGGCGTTCGCGGGCAGCCCGGCAGGCACCTTCCAGACGGGACCCTGGTGCTGGATCGGCCGGCTCGAGAGAGCCTCACGCAGGACGGCGACCTCGTCCGCGGCGGCCTCGTGATTCAGGTCGCCGGTGTCGGCGAGCACGATGGTTCGCCCGTTGTTGACGTTGTCGAGGATCGACAGCTCCTCGGCGGTGGTCACTGGGTGCTCGAGCCCCAGGCGCACACGCGTCACGACACGCACGAACTCGGTTGCAGTGGATGCGTACACTGCCGCGTTGATCGCCGTCAACGGATTGCCCGTACCGGCCAGCACGCCGAAAAGGCCATTGGTCTCGGCAAGCCTGGCGAGATCCGTCTCTTGACCTTCAACCAGGACGAGCCCGATTCTCATGCGGTCACCCGGTCGCGAAGCCTCGGCAGCACGTCCTCGGCCAGGCGGCGGATCTGTGACTCGAGCGCAGGCCGCGGGGCGCCGTCGAGCATGAGGCGGAAGGCGATGTGGTGGATCCCGATCGCCTCGAACTCGCGCAGCTGCCGGATGCACTCGTCCGCCGAGCCGGTGATCGTGGTCTCCACGGTGTCGGCGATCGCCTTGTCTGTTTCCTCCGCGAAGTCAGCCTGCTCATGCTCGCCTATCGCAGGCAGGGTCCAACCCAGCCCGGCGTACTGCACGTAGCTGGCACGCACCCAGTCGCGCGCCGCCTCCCGCTCCTTCGCGTCCTCGGTGAGCCAGATATTGCGCAAAGCGCCAAGGGCAGGCTTCGATGCAAGTGGCCGGCCGGCTTCTACCCACCCCTCTTCCCAGATCTTGGTCAGCGTCTTGCACCGTTCAAACGGCAGCGCAGCCGAGAAGAGGATGGGATGCCCCCGCAGGCCGGCGCGCTTGACGGGGTCGACGAGCTGCGCGCCCATCCAGATCGGCGGACCGCCGGCCGCTTCAGCCGCCTCCAGGACCTCGAGGCCTTTCAGCATGCGGGGCAGGCGCTGCTTGCGTGACACGCCGTGCCCGTCGAACTCGATGTCGCGATAGCCCAACCCGACCCCCAGGTCAAGGCGGCCACCGGATCGAATGCCCAGGTCTTGAGCGACCGCTGCGAGGCGATGGGGATCCTGCATCGGCAGCAGCAGCATCCCGGTGCCTACCCGAAGCCGTTCGGTGACCGACAGGACGGACGCTGCCGCGGGCAAAAGCGCGGGACAGTAGCCGTCGTAGAAGAAGTGGTGCTCCGACAGCCAGAGCTCGTCGTATCCGAGCTCCTCCATGAGCATGGCGTACTCGCGCATGTCCCGGTATGCTCCGGCCCAGTGAGCGGGGAGCATGGCCGTGTTTTGCAGGCTGAAGAGGCCAACCCCGAAGCGCATAGAAACCTCCGCGGGACGTAACGACGATCAGCGTTGACGGAAGGCTCGAGCCGCGACCATAATACCGCGGGCCCTGATAAGAACAAACACTCGTTAGTCATTGGGGGGAAGGCCGGATGCCGGTCGCGATCGTTACAGGCGCCGGTTCAGGCATCGGCGCCGCGACTGCGAAGGCGCTCTCTGACCGCGGCGATCAGGTCGTCTGCGCAGATGTCAAGCTCGAAACTGCCAGAGCCACGGCAGGGCAGCTCGGAGACGCCATCGCCGTGGAGGTCGACGTGAGCGACAGCAGATCATGCGACCGCATGGTCGATGAAACCGTCCGGCGCTTTGGTGATGTGAACAGCATCGTGACCTGTGCCGGCGTGGAGAGACACGGCTTGGGTCACGAGTTCAGCGAGGAAGACTTCGACTTCATCGTCGGCATAAACCTCAAGGGCACATGGCTGTCGGCGCGGTCCGCCGTGCGGGCCATGATCAAGGCTGGTCACGGCGGTACGGTGGTCATGATCGGATCGATCAACTCGGTGGTCGGCAACCGCGGCGCAAGCGCTTACTGCGCCTCCAAGGGTGGCGTGCTCATGCTGGGCAAAACGCTCGCACTGGATTGGGCTCCCTTCGGCGTGAGGGTCAACATCGTCGGCCCTGGCGTGGTCGATACGCCGATGTCCGCCCGAAGCCTCGCCGATCCCGCCAAGCGCGCATGGATGATGGAAAAGACTCCACTCGGCCGGCCGGCTCCTCCCGAGGAGATCGCGGCGGTCGTCGCGTTTCTCGCGTCCGACGCATCCTCGTTCATGACCGGCGCTTATGTGCCTGTCGACGGCGGCACGCTCGCCTCCTGGTGAGCGACGCCCTGCGACTCGGCGCGAAGGTCCCCAACACCGGGCCGGTTTTCCGCCTGGGCGCGGCGCGAATGGCTGCGACGCTGGAGTCAGCCGGCTTCGATTCGATCTGGACGAGCGACCACGTCGTGTTTCCGCGCGAGGTCCGCTCTCCCTACCCGTTTGCGGCCGACGGCCGGATCACGTGGCCGGTCGATACCGATTATCTCGAGCCTGTCGTCGCGCTGAGCGCCATGACATCCACCACCTCGAAGGCCGAGCTGGGCACCTCGGTCCTGATCCTGCCCATGCGCAATCCGATCATGTTTGCCAAGCAGGCGGCATGCATCGACGCCATTTCCAGCGGGCGCCTGGTGCTGGGCGTCGGCGTGGGCTGGCTGCGTGAGGAGTTCGATGCGTTGGGCGCCGATTTCGAGGCGCGCGGC
>DASQAU010000110.1:0-1614 GCA_035635595.1 Candidatus Eiseniibacteriota bacterium | reverse complement strand
CGAGCTGGGGCTGGGAGAAGCGCCTTGACCACCGCCCCGGTCCAGCGCTTGCCAATCAGCTCGATCGCGCGCTGAAAGGACGCGCTGTAGTCAAGGCCCCCTCCGACCATGGGGAGTGATTCTATGCGCTATCGGAGGTCTCCGAAAGTAGGCGTCGGGTGTTTTCCACAAGAAATTTTTCGCGCGCCGATTTTTCGCTCTGCGATAGTGGTCCCCAGTGGACACGGCCGGCAGAGTGATCGTCGTCACCGGAGGAGCCAAAGGCATCGGCCGCGCCCTCGCCAAGGGCTTCGCGGGCGCCGGAGCCGAGGCTGTGATCGTCGCGGACGTCGATTTCGACGGAGCTAGGGCGACAGCTCGCGAGGTCGGAGGCACAGCGGTCCGGTGCGACGTCTCGCGCGAGTCAGACGTAAAAAAGCTGATCGACGAGGTGGAGGGCGGGCACGGCCGGATCGACATCTTCTGCTCCAACGCCGGGATCGCGGTCGGCGGCGGGCCCGAGGCGCCGAACGATCAGTGGCAGCGCATCTGGGACGTCAACGTGATGAGCCACGTCTTCGTCGCACGCCATGTGCTGCCAGGAATGCTGAGCCGAAACGAGGGCTATCTCCTTGGCACCGTCTCGGCGGCCGGCCTGCTCAACCACGTTTTCGCCGCACCCTATGGCGTGAGCAAGGCAGCCGCCCTGTCCTTCTTCGAATGGCTGTCGATCGCACATGGCGAACAGGGAATCCGGGTTTCGTGCCTCTGCCCGCAGGGAGTGAAGACGGACATGCTGGCCGCCGAGCGGAGGGTGGGTCTCGAGTTCCTCACGGACAACGCCCTGGAGCCTGAGGCCGTGGCCGAGGCCGTCCTGAAGGGAGTCCGAGACGAGAAGTTCCTGATCCTTCCGCACCCTGAGGTCGCCGACTACTTCCAGCGCAAGGCCGACGACTATGACCGCTGGCTGAACGGCATGCGAAGACTGAGGGCCAAGATCCTCGCCGCCTCTCGCTGAATGCGCTGGCTGTCGCTGATTGCCGGCATCGCATTCATCGTTGTGGCCTTCGCGGCGGCGACACGCGTGGCGGACACACGCGAAGGCCTGATCGCGGAGGTGGTCACCCTGTTTTCCGGCCTCGCCGGCGTGAGCCTGGTCCTCTACGGCCTGATCGCCCGACCTCGGCCCGCGTCAAGGCCAGATGCTCCGACCGTTCCACCGCCTCCCGCCCGGCCGCCATCCGCTCGAGACCTGGCGATCGGGGCGGGCGGCCTCGCCCTGGCTGCGGTATTGCTCGGTGGGCTTTTCATCTCAGCGGGCTGGCAGTGGGCAGCGCTGGGCTTTGTCATCCTCCTGCCGATGATCGCCGGCAGCGTCTTTCTCTGCGGCCGGTTCCTGCTGACTAGCCGCTAAGGGCGAGTATTTCCCCCACCAAATACAGCGACCCGCACACGAGCACGTTGCCCCCAGGTCCCGCCAGGTCGCGGGCGCGCTGCAGGGCCGCGGGTGCCGGAACCACAGCGTGGGCATCGGCGCCGTAAGTCTTGGCCAGGAGCTCAGCCGCGATGGCGTGACCGGCGGCGCTCGCCGGCTCGGTGAACACGACACCGTCCGGCTTCAGAGTTCGAAGCGCG
>DASQAU010000109.1:0-4415 GCA_035635595.1 Candidatus Eiseniibacteriota bacterium | reverse complement strand
CGGCTCGTATAGATCCGGTCGAACCCTTTATATCTACCCAAAATCGGCTGGCTACAAACAGGAAACGTGTGCGCCGCTGATGCAGCGCGGTTAACGATGTGAAGGAAAGTTAGGCTCGCAAATTTGGCTGTCTAACTTTCGTTTGCGCCTGGCTGAGGCACCCGAAACTGGCGATTTCGTATTGAAAAATTTGGTGGACCCGAGGGGATTCGAACCCCTGACCTCTTGAGTGCGATTCAAGCGCGCTCCCAGCTGCGCCACGGGCCCACATGCTCTTCAGATCGAGCGGAAAAGCCAGTATAGCCGGGCCCTGAGCGGGTCCTTGTGCCGCGGAACAGGCCGCGATCGGCGACCGTTCCTATACTCGCCAGATGGCGTTTTTGTTCAAGGGCAAGCGGGTTCCGGAGGGCGTCGATGCGTCGCGGATTCCGCCCGGTCAGACCCTCACCGCTCCCGATCGCTGGCCTCTCCTGCACTTCGGACCGGTGCCGAAGACCGATATCGCGAAGTGGGACTTCAAAGTGTTCGGCGCCGTCGAGCAGGAGCTGACGCTTGACTATGGCGAGCTGCGTGCGCTGCCCTCAAAGGAGGTCGTGGCCGACATCCACTGCGTCACTGGATGGAGCCGTCTAGGCGACAGGTGGACGGGAGTGCCCATCCGCGAGATCCTGGATCGCGTCAAGCCGAAATCTTCGGCGAAGTACGTCAACGCCCACTGCGAGTACGGGTACACGACCTCGGTGCCTCTGAGTGTTTTGGAAGGCGAGGACAACCTTCTCTGCTACGCCTGGAACGGCGCCGACCTCACACCGGATCACGGCTGGCCGCTGCGCCTCTTCGTGCCCTCGAAATACTTCTGGAAGTCGGCCAAGTGGCTGCGCGGGCTAGAGTTCATGGAACGCAACCGGCTTGGTTTTTGGGAGCAGCGTGGGTATCACGACGAGGCCGACCCCTGGAAAGAGACGAGGTACTGGTAGCCAGGACCCTCTGGCCCGGCCGCCGCTAGTCACTTTCACCACCGATTTCGGTTCCGGTTCGCCGCTCGTGGCTGCGATGAAGGCCATGGTCCTGGCCGGCTGCCCGCACGCCGTGCTGGTGGATGTGAGCCACGAGGTCCCGCGGTTCGACGTGTCGGCGGGCTCCTTCATGCTCTTCGCGGGCACGCGGCATTTCCCAGGCGGGTCGGTGCACCTCGCGGTCGTCGATCCGGGAGTCGGGAGCTCGCGTCGGCGGCTCATCGTCCAGGCGGGCGGACGCTTCTACATCGGACCGGACAACGGCCTCTTCGCGATCGTCATCGACGAGGTTGGGCTTCAGAGGACGATCGAGCTTGCGCCCAGGCCACACGGTGCGCCGACGTTTGAAGGTCGAGACGTGTTCGCGCCGGCCGCGGCGGCGCTGGCGTCGGGCGTGCCGCTTGAGTCGCTCGGGCCACCGACCGATCCTCCAATGGTGCTGCCCGACACCGGACCGCGCGTGCTGTGGGTGGACGGTTTCGGCAACCTGGTCACGAACCTGAAGCCGCCCGCGCGCCGGATGCGGATTCACAACCACGACATCACGGCGACGGCCACCACTTATTCAGAGGGGCGGCCGAACGAGCCGTTCGTGTACGTCGGGAGCATGGGGTACCTGGAGGTCGCCGTGCGCGAGACGCGCGCAGACAAGCTGCTTGGCGCGCGGCCGGGGATGAAGGTCGAGCTGACCTAGAGCCTTAACAGGCAGGGTTTTCGTTTCGTTCGCGGCTCGGTAGCTTTGCGCCGCTGTGGTTCGAGTGGCCTGCCCTTCAGGGGTCCCCGCAAACGCACGGCGAAGCCTCGGCGTTTGTGGGGTTTTGCTCCTCTTCCTGTCCCTGGTGGGCTGCTCGAGCCCGGCCCATCCGGTGCCGGCGACGGCCGCCCTGGGCGGCCCCGTTCGCCTGTGGCAGGACGCGAGCATCTTTCAGCTGGTGGGAGGCCTGATCGGGTCGGCACGCGTCCGGGTGCTGGTCGAGATGTATGAGCTGGGTCGCGAGGATGTTGTGGAGCAGTTGGGCGAGGCGTCGGGCCGAGGCGTAGCGGTGCGGGTGATCACCGACCCAACTGTCGGGGCCAGCCGCCGATCGGCCGCCGTCCTCGACTCACTTGGAGTGCCCCAGCGTGCTTATCCCATTGATGACGGGCGCCACCAGATCGACCACGTCAAGTTGCTGATCGTCGATGAAGAGGCCGCGGTCGGCGGCATGAACTGGGGCAAGCACAGCGATCACAACCACGACTTTGTGCTCGAGACCAGGATCGCGATCGACGTCGACCGCCTGGTCCAGATCTTCGATCAGGACTGGAGCCTCGCCGGTGGGCGGCCGTCGCCGCTGGGGGCGGTGGTGGGCGTGGTGGCGCAGACCGCGCCGGGGGCGGAGATCCGCTCGATGCTCGAGAAAGGGCTGCGGGTTGCTGCGCAGCGCGTCCTGGCTGAGGTGTACACGCTCACCGACCCACAAGTCATCGCCGAGCTGGTTGCTGCTCACCGTCGGGGCGTGACCGTGCGGGTGTTGCTCGATCCAAACCAGGCCTACAACCTGCACGCCTATGTGTTGCTGCAGGCGGGCGGGGTGGACGTGCGCTGGTATCCGGTGCCTCGCGGCGTTCTGCTGCACGCCAAGATCGGGCTGTTCGACGGAGAGCTGGTGCTCGGGTCGGCGAACTGGACGCTGAGCGGGCTGGGCGTCAACCACGAGCTGGACATCGAGACGAGCGACGCCGGTGCTGTGGGGGCGTACGCGACGCGGTTTGCCGCGGACTGGGCTCGGTCGGGTTAGGGCCTTAGCTCTGGGTCGGAGGTCCCGATGAGCCGACTGCGGGCGGCGGGCCGGACGTGGAGGTGGGAGGGAAGTTGACCTGCGGCACGGCGCGGTCGCCCTCGTCGGCCTGGAAGAAGGCGAAGGGCTTGAAGCCGAGGACGCCCGCGATGAGCGACGTCGGGAGGGTCTGCAGCTTGATGTTGTAGTCGCGCACGTTGCCGTTGTAGAAGCGACGGGAGAACTCGACCTTGTCCTCGGTGGCGGTCAGCGCCTCCTGGAGGTTGGTGAAGGCGGTGATCGCCTTCAGCTCCGGGTAGTTCTCGGAGACCGCGAACAGGCTGCGCAAGCTCTGGGTCAACAGATTCTCGGCCTGCCCGATCTTGGCCGGGTCGCCGGTGGCGCCCGCCGCAATGGCGCCTGCCCGGGCGTTGGTCACCGCCTCGAGCGTTCCGCGCTCGTGGGTGACGTAGCCCTGGACGGTGTTGACCAGGTTCGGGATCAGGTCATGGCGGCGCTTGAGCTCGACGTCGATCTCGGACCACGCCTCCTGGGTGCGGTTTCGCGCAGTGACCAGGCCGTTGTAGGTGAGGACAAGCCACACGACGATCAGGGCGACGATCCCGATTACGATCCAGATTTCCATCAGCTGACCTATCCTACTGCGCGGACGCGCCGCCTACGCGTGGGCGCGCCGAGCCCATCGGGTCTTCTTGAGCATCTTCTTGTGCTTGTGCTTGCGCATCTTCTTGCGCCGCTTCTTGATTACCGAGCCCAATCGAACTCCTTAGGCACACACTGAAATTTTGAGGGGGGATCACCCGCCCCGCGCGGGCCCGGGAATCATACCGTAAGCTGCCGAGCCCCCGTCCGAGCCTAAACTCACCCCGATGTACTTCAGCGACGCCCACGAAGAGCTGCGGCTGCACATCAGCAAGTTCCTCGAGAAAGAGGTCCGGCCGCACCTCGAGGAGTGGGAGGAGAAGACCTTCCCAGACTCGATTTTCAAGCGCATGGGCGAGCTTGGCTTCCTCGGCCTCCGGTACCCGGCCGAGTACGGTGGCCAGGGCGGAGACTACTTTTCGGCCATCGTCCTCTCCGAGGAGATGGCCAGGGCCGGCTCCGGTGGTCTGGGCATGGCAGTCGCCGTTCAGACGGAGATGGCCACACCGCCCGTGTTCAAGTTCGGCACCGAAGAGCAGAAGCGCAAGTGGCTGGCGCCGGCCATTCGCGGCGAGCAGATCGCCGCCATTGCGATCACAGAGCCGGACGCCGGTTCAGACGTGGCCGGGATCAAAACCGTCGCGCGGCGTGAAGGCGACCACTACGTAGTCAACGGCCGCAAGATCTTCATCACCAACGGAGCCCGCTGTCACTGGGCGCTGGTCGTGACGAAGGCCGAGCACGAGCGCGGCCACAAGGGATTCAACCTCCTGGTCATTGAGAAAGGCACGCCTGGGTTCGAAGTCACAAGAAAGCTGGAAAAGCTGGGCATGCACTCTTCTGACACTGCCGAGCTGCTGTTCGAAAACTGCCGCGTTCCGGTGGCCAATCTCATCGGCGAGGAGGGGGAAGGCTTCAAGAACCTTATGTGGGAGCTCCAGGGCGAGCGCATGATCACGGCGGCGGGTGCGATCGC
>DASQAU010000108.1:0-16697 GCA_035635595.1 Candidatus Eiseniibacteriota bacterium | reverse complement strand
GGCGCGAATCGATCGGCGCGGGGTACGAGGTGCCGTTGACCCTCATGCGGCGAACGCCCTCTCGGTCAACACCTTGACGAGATGCAGCCGAAACTCAGGCGTCGCTTCGAGGTCGCCGCTGGGCTGCAGTCCCCTGGTGGGATCGTTCGGATCCGCCAGCACAGGAGTGGGCGCCACTCCGAAAAGCGCCAGCCGGTCACCGGCTCGCACCACTCCGGCAAGCGCGAAATCGCCGTGGCGGCGAGATTCCTCGACGACCGCGAATGAGCCCGAATAGCCCGGAAACCACGCGCGCACCATGACTTCGTCAGGTGCGAGCGAAGTCTCAAAAACGCCCGTGAACAGCTGATCTGCGGGAATGCTCCGCCGGCCGTGCACCGACTGCACATCTACATGGCCACCCAGGGCGAGCAGAACAGCGGGCAACTCTGACGCCGGGTCTGCATGAGCGAGGCTGCCGCACACAGTGCCTCGATTGCGGATCACTCGGTGCGCAACCAGGCGTACCGCCGCGCTCAACGGAGGGCAAATACGAGCGACCAGCTCTGAGTCTTCCACGGCGGCCTGGCGAACAAGCGCCGGCACATACAAACCGCCGTCGCCCTCCTCGATCGAATCGAGAAATCTGATTCGGTTGAGGTCGACCAGATGTGCCGGACGCGCCAGCCTGAAGTTCATCAGCGGAATCAGAGACTGGCCGCCGGCGAGCACCTTCGCGTCCTCGAGCGAATGCAGGAGTTCACAAGCCTCCTCGCCTGTGGCTGGTGCGTGGTACTCGAACGGGGCTGGCTTCACTCTTCGAGGATGGCGACGGCGCGGCACAGGGCCGCCTCACCGCCCTGGAAACGCCACGGAAAGCAGCCGAGCTGGATCTTCTGATCGAGCACCTCGTCGATCTGCCCGCCGAGGTTCTCGATGTGGACGATGTCGTGCGGAAAAAGTAGCGTGTGCATGATCTGGTAGTCGTCCTTGGGGAAGATCTCGTCCAGGCTCCGGCCTAGCTTCTTCTCCGCCTCCTCCGCCTCGTCGGCGCGAATATGCCGGATCACGGTGTTCATGGGATGGTCCGCGCTGCCGGCGTCGACGGCGATCCAGCGCACGCCGCGCTCGAGCACCCATTCGGCGAAAGCGCGGGCGGGTCCAGGGTGCCGGATGAAATACCTTGTCTCGTCAGCCTGTGAGCGGTCGGTCCAGTTCTCCGGGTAATAGCGGTGATATCCGGTATGGATGACCAGGATGTCGCCGCGCTCGATGCGATGGCCGGTGTCCTTCTCCCAACGCTCGAAGTGCTCCGGACCGTACACGTCGTAGTCGCCGACGCCCATCTTCTCCAGGTCGACTACGCACGCGGGGCCGATGAGGAAGTTCAGGGTCAGGTCGCCGATGAACTTGCCGCGCGTCATGAAGTGCGCCGGCGCGTCCAGGTGGGTGCTGACGTGGAGCGTCATGGTGATTTCCTGCCCGCCCGCCCTGTCGAACGCGAGGTGCTTGATCCACCGGATGGCCGGTCCGGGGTACCCGGCGAAGGCCGGCGTGTGGAGGGAGAAGTCCTGCGTGAGGTCGAGGTACCTCATGTCATCACGAGCTTGGATCGTTCGATCTTGCCCATCGCGTTACGCGGCAGCTTTTCCACCACGACCACTCGGCGGGGACATTTGTATGCGGCGAGGCGTTGGCGCGCGAAAGCGATGAGCTCGCTTTCGTCAAGCTCTGCCGCCTTCGCACGGACGACATATGCGGTGACCTCCTCACCCCACGCCTCGCTGGGCACGCCGGCGACCGCCACCTCGTCAACCGCCGGGTGGGTTTCGAGCACGAGCTCGACCTCGCGCGGATACACGTTGAAGCCGCCCGAGATGATCAGCTCCTTGAGCCGGCCGCGAATCGCCAGTGATCCGTCGTCGCCAATCTCTCCGACGTCGCCGGTGCGGAAGAAACCGTCGTCCGTGAACGCCTCCTCAGTTGCCGTCGGGTTGCGCCAGTAGCCCTTGAAGACCTGGCCGCCTTTGAGCAGCACCTCGTCGAGCTCGCCGAGCTTGACCTCCACGCCGGGAAATGGGAAGCCCACCCGACCCGGCTGGCGGGGGCCGTCGAACGGATTGGTCACGACGATTCCACCTTCTGTGACGCCGTAGCGCTCGACCGGCGGCTGTCCGAGCAGCCTGCTGCATCGGTCGAACATGGCCGGAGGCAGGGGCGCCGAACCGGAGACGAAGAGTCGCACGTGTGAGAGGTCGGTCGGATTCTGGTCGAGCCAGTCGCACAGCCGCTGGTACATCGAAGGCACGCCGAAGAACATCGTGCCGCGGTTGGGTCCGCGTCGGGTCAACTCCGCCACGACCGCCGGCGGCGAGAAAGGCACCAGCGTCGCGCTCGCGCCGCTCAACAGCGTGCCGTGCAGACCCATGCCCAGGCCGTGCAGGTGAAACAACGGCAGGGCGTGTACGAGGACGTCACCAGACGTCCAGCGCCACGCGTCGATCGCCCCGCGGGCCTGCGCGAGCAGGCCGCCATGGTCGAGCACCGCTCCCTTAGGGCGGCCCGTCGTGCCTGACGTGTAAAGGATTGCGGCCGGGCTGTCCGGTGTCAGCGCCGGCATTGGCGGCGGGTCCGCGCGCGGCAGCTTTTCCAGCGGCACCACGCGCCGCCCCAGGCTCGCGGCGATGACGGCCCGCGGCGCGTCGGCGATCACGAGGGCCGGGTCGGCATCGGTGAGGATGTGCTCGGCTTCGCCCGAGTGATAGTCGGGGTTCATCGGCACCATGCACGCGCCGGCCCGCTGCACGCCGAGGTACGCGATCACCCAGTCGAGTGAGTTGGCGGCGTAGACGGCGACCCTGTCGCCGGTCTTGACCGCTGCCCCGACGAGGCCGCCCGCGACCTGTTCGGCCTCGGCGCGCAGCTGGTCGCGGGTCAACGTCCGATCACCCGACCTGAGGACGACCTCGCGGCCTGGTTTGAGAAGCTCTACGGGCAAGATTCCGGAACGAAATCGGCGCCGCAGCGCCTCGAGATCAGACGCCGCCAACGACCCGCGCGCCACGCACAAACAATGCCATACGCAGAGCGCTTACCTCGGGGCCACGACCTCCGCCGGCTCGCTCTCCACGTCGCGGATGTGACCTGGCCGCAGGATCTGGTAGAGGACGATGGCGCTCAGGGCGCCCAATCCGAGGTTGTTGAAGGTGAGCGTGAGCCCGCCAAGGTGGATCGGGATCGCCTGGGTGGCCGGGATGCCCGCGGCAATGATCAACGGTATGGCGGCGACCGCCAGGTTGGCGCGCTTGGAGAAGTCCACCTTTGCATCGACCCAGATCTTGGCGCCGATGACGGCGATCAACCCGAAGAGGTACATCTCGATGCCGCCCTGCACGCTCACTGGGATGCTGCGCACCAGCGCCCCGAAAATCGGAATGAACCCGAGCAGGATGGCGAAGACTGCCGCGACCACGAAGACCATGATCGAGAACACTTTCGTGATGCCCATGACGCCGATGTTCTCGGCGTACGTCGTCTCGCCGGTGCCACCGAGGAGCCCGCTGACGGTGGTCCCGATGCCGTCGCCCATGAACGTCCGGCCGAGCATGTGGCTCAGGTCGCGCTTCATGATGCCGCCGATCGCGTAGACGTGGCCCGCGTTCTCGGCGACCAGGATCACGGGGATGAAGAAGAACAGGCTGAGCGTGGTGCCGAACTGGCTGAAGTCAGGAAAGCTGAATGCCGGCACGCCGACAAGCGATGCCTGGCCGATGGAGTTGAAGTCGATGTGGCACGCGGACTTGGCGTCCCCACAGGCCGGATACACGGCGGAGACGATATATCCGACCACGATTCCGATCAGCACCGGGAGCATGCGGGGGAAGCCACGTAGGTAGACGGCTGCCAGAACCGCCGCCAACAGCGTGACCGTGGCCGTGAATGGTTCGCCCGCGTAGTTCGTCGTGGCCGCGCTCGCGAGCGCGAGGCCGATCACGGCGACGACCGTTCCGGTGACCACCGGCGGGAGGAGGTACCGGATCGGATTGACGCCGACGAAATGAACGATCACGCCGATCGCCAGATAGATGATTCCGGCCATGACAATGCCGGCATACGCCAGACCGTGGTTGGGGTTTTGTGCGCCCTGCACCGCCAGGACCGAGCCGATGAATGAGAAGCTCGATCCGAGGTAGCTGGGCACTTTGAAACCCGTGACGACCAGGAAGATCAAAGTCGCCACGCCGCTGAAGAAGATGACCGTGTTGGGGTTGAATCCCAGGATCAGCGGCACCAGAACCGTGGCGCCGAACATGGCCACCACGTGCTGGAGCCCAAGGAGGATCGTCTGCGGCCACGGCAGCCGGTCCTCGGGGTAGACGACGTCCTTTTCTCGCGCCCCTGTTGCCACCGCCATGGCGCCCCTCTCCCTTTACGTGCGCCCCGGTCCCCGGTGCCGGGGTCCCCGCGCTATCGTAGCCGCCCGTGTGGGCTTTGCAAGGTGCCCGCCTGCCTGACGGGTCCACGGCAGACGTCGTCGTGGACGGTGAGCGGATACTTCGGATCGGCGCCGGCGCCGCGGCGGGTGTCGCACCGGCCGGCGACTGCGCCGGCAAGCTGTTGCTGCCCGCCTTCATAGACGCTCACATCCACCTGGACAAAGCGCTGATCCGGGGCGACCTTCGCGACCACGACGGCACGCTGGGCGGAGCAATCGGCGCCATCCACGAGCGCAAGCGGCGGTACACCGCGGCCGACGTGGCGGCTCGAGCTCGTGAGGTGATCGAGGGATCGGTCGCCCTGGGCACGACCCGCCTGCGCTCGCATGTTGACGTGGACACTATCGGCGGCCTGGTCCCGCTGGAGGGGGTGATGGCCGCCGCATCATCGTGCGCCGACATCGCCGAGGTGCGGACAATCGCCTTTCCACAGGAGGGTTTGCTCCGTGACCCCGGCGCCTACGACCTCATGGAGGCGGCCCTGGAGGCAGGCGCGGACGTCGTCGGCGGCATGCCGCACTGGGAGCTGGACGAAGCATCGCAGCGGGAGCACGTCCGCCAGTGCTTCGAGCTGGCCGAGCGCTTCGATCGCGATCTCGACATGCACGTGGACGAGACCGATGACGGTGGCGTGCGGACTCTCGAGATGGTCGCTGACGAGGCGCTGCGCCGAGGATTTGCCGGCCGGGTTTGCGCTGGTCACGTTTGTTCGCTGGCCGCCGCTCCGCACGACTACGCCGATCGCGTCATCGACAAATGCCTCCGAGCCGGGATTTCGATCGCTGCGAACCCGGTCACCAACCTGGTCCTCCAGGGACGTGGTGATCGGGGCTTGATTCGCCGCGGCACGACACGAATCGGCGAGCTGCGCGCGGCCGGCGTGAACGTCTTCTTCGGGCAGGATTGCGTCAACGATGGCTTCTATCCATTCGGGCGAGGCTCCATGCTGGAGGTTGCCCTCATCTCGGCGCATGCAGCCCACCTAACCACTCGGGACGACCTGGCGTTCGCTTTGCGCGCGGTGTCGGAGGCGCCGGCGCTTGCCATGAGGTTGACCGACTACGGGCTCAGGCCCGGCGCGCGCGCCGACCTGCAGCTGCTGCCAGTGCCGACGTGGGATGAGGCGCTACGCCTGCAACCTCTGCCCGAGAAGGTGTGGTTCAAAGGCCGGCTGGTCGCCGAAAACAGCGTTCAGGCTGTGCTCCACCGCGACCTGTCTATCCTCGAACGCTGATAAGGCGTGAAACGAATTCTGATCGTCGAGGACGACCGAGACCTGAGGTTTGTCATCCGGATGATCCTGGAACGCGCCGGCTACGACGTCGCGGAAGCGCCACATGGCGTCGCGGCGCTGGAATCGATCGGCATTGAGCCGCCTGACCTCGTCATCGCGGACCTCACCATGCCCGTCATGAGCGGGGTCGAGCTGGTTGATCAGATTCGATCAAACCCGGCGACAGCTTCCATCCCCATCGTTCTGCTGAGCGGACGTCAGGTCGACTCGGCAACATCGGAACGCGCGGATGCAGTCGTCATGAAACCGTTCGAACCCGAGGATCTCCTCGCACGCATCGACCGCACCCTCGCCGCAGACCACGGCGAGCTCGTGACTTAGAGGATTCGCAACAGCTTCAATCAGCGCACGAAACGCTGGATGAAACTCAGTGCTTTGTCCGCCACCTCTCGCCAGCCGCCGTCGATCACGAGCGCGTGCCCACGGTTGGGCATCTCGAAAATCTCGGTCACGCCTGGATTGCGCTTCTGCTGCTTGTACGAGGCGTTCGCGATCGCCCAGGGGACGGTGTTGTCTTTCTGGCCCGAGAGGATCAGAAGCGGCCCCCGGTCTGGATTCTTGGTATCGACCTTTGCTTCAGTCCAGGGGTTGAGATTGGCTGCCGCAGCCTGGAAGAGTGGCGCCCCGGATGCCGGGACGGCAAACGACTCGTAAAGCTGCTTGGCCTCGTCTTCGCTGACTGCGTTGGCGAAGGAGTAGCGAAACTGGTCGTAGGTGAGCGGGATGGCACGGTTGCGATTGGCTGGGTTGCCAAGCACCGGCGACGCCGCCTTCAGCGCCGAGAACGGCAGCGGCAGCACTCCGCGGAACGGCGCGGGATCAATCGCAACCGACGCGGCGGAGAGGCCGCGCCCGGCGACAATCTGAGTGAGCAGTCCCCCGAAGGAATGCCCGATCACGGCCGGCTTCTTCCTCAGCTGTCCGATCACGTCGGCATAGTGGTCGGCCACCTGTCCGACCGTTTTGTGGGCGAACACCTCAGGGTGCGCCTTCGCCTCTGCCACGGTCTCGGGATCGTCCGGCCATCCCGGCGTCAGTGCCGTGTAGCCGGCCCCTTCAAAGACGGCGGCCCAGCGTTCCCAACTGCTCGGGAGAAGCCACAGCCCGTGGATGAAAACGACCGGAGTCCGGCCCGTTGCGTTGGCACGCTCGACTTCTTCTGTGTCCGTGAGACCCTTTGAGCTGACCACTCAATACTCCTCCCTTCCCACTTCCTGATGGTTCATAAGCTCAGGCTGCTTGCGCTTGCGATCTGCGCACGTTTCAAGCCGGTGACTGAAAGAATCTGGTCCTCGCCCAACGAGTCCTCCGCCAAGAGCGCCCGCGTTAGAGCTTCGAGCCGGGCGCGGTTCTCCGTCAAGAGCCTCGTCGCTTCCACCAGGCACTCATCGGCGATCCGCTTGATCTCGAGGTCGACCTCGCGGGCGGTTGCCTCGCTGTACGGACGGACCATCGACAGAGCGTTGGTCTGGCCGTCCTCCGCAAAGGCGAGCGGGCCGATCTTGCTGCTCATCCCCCATCGAACTACCATCTCGCGTGCGATCAGCGTCACCTGCTGTAGGTCGTTCGCCGCTCCCGTCGACACCACTCCATAGATGAGCTGCTCGGCGGCTCGCCCACCCAGGGCTCCGATGATGCGAGCGCGGACGTAATCCTCTCCGTAGTTGAAGCGATCGTCGATCGGGCTCTGAATTGTGACCCCGAGCGCGCCCCCGTGCGGGATGATCGTCACCTTCCGGACCGGGTCCGCCCCGGGCACGAGCAGCCCGAGGAGCGCATGACCGGACTCGTGATACGCGATGCGTTCACGGTCTGCTTGCGAAAGCATCAAGTGCCGTTCGGTGCCAAGCAGGATCCGGTCGATGGCTTCGTAGAAGTCTGCCGATGTCACCACCGACTCGTTCTTTCTCGCCGCGCCCAGGGCAGCCTCGTTGACCAGATTGCGCAGGTCGGCTCCCACCAGGCCCGGTGTCCGGCCGGCGATGTCGTCGAGATCGACGTCCGGGCCGAGCGGAACCTTCGCGGTGTGGAGCTTGAGGATCGCGGCCCGGCCCCGGCGGTCGGGCGGCTGCAGCGTCACGCGACGGTCAAATCGACCTGGGCGCGTCAGGGCGGGATCGAGGATTTCAGCCCGGTTCGTGGCCGAGAGGACGATGACACCGGTGCCTGGCTCGAACCCGTCCATCTCGGTGAGGATCTGGTTGAGCGTCTGCTCCTGCTCGTCGTTGCTGCCCAACCGGATGCCCGAGCTGCGGCTCCGCCCGACGGCGTCCAGCTCGTCGATGAAGATGATCGCAGGCGCAGCTTTGCGCGCCTTCTCAAAGAGGTCGCGAACACGCGCTGCGCCGACGCCGACGATGGCTTCGACGAACTCTGACGCCGACTGGCTGAAGAACGGCACCTTGGCCTCACCGGCGACCGCGCGAGCCAGGAGCGTCTTGCCTGTCCCGGGAGCACCGATGAGCAGGACGCCCTTCGGGACCCTGCCGCCAAGCTTTTCGTACTTCTGCGGTTCCTTCAAGAAGTCGACGAGCTCCTCCAGCTCCTGCTTGACCTCATCGATCCCAGCCACGTCGGCGAACGTGGTGGCGGGCCGTTCCGCGTCGTAGATGCGCGCCCTGCTCTGGCCGAACGAGCCGAGCAGGCCGCCGGCGCCCGCAGCAGCCGATCGTCGCAGCAGGTAAAGCAGACCCAACACGATCAACAGAGTCGGTCCGAAGCTCAGGAGGAGCTGCTCCCAGAACGGCAGGGGCGGATTTTCCGGCTTGGCATTGATGGTGACCCCGTGCTGTTCAAGCAAGGACTCCAGGCCGTCATCGGCGAACGACGGACGCTGAGTTGTGAAGTGGGTGGCCTTTGTTCCAGTGCCTGGCTCCTGGACCTGAGTCTTGGTCACGCCCGTGATGGCGTCGCCGGTGGTCGTCACCGTGACGATGTTGTCAGCGGCCAGCTGTTGCTTGAAAAGGTTGTAGGGCAGCGTGATCGTCGTCGGCTGCGCCGGCGCGAGCAGCACGTTCGTGATGAAGAGGTTGGCCGCGAGCAGGACCAGGAGCGTGATCCAGAACCGTCTCGAACGCAGTGGGTTCGGCGCCTGAGGAGCTGGGCTCTTTGGTGCGCCGGGCGGTGGTGGGGTTCGACTCGACGCAGGGCCTGGTGGAGAAGCCATCAACCTGTACCCCCCGCAACCCTACGCCGCCCGGGATTGCGCCGTCAACGACGCCACCGGCTCCCACACAGGGAATATTTACTTGCGTGCGCATGTAGTTGTTGCTGGTTTTCGCAGGAGTTAATGAGATGAGCGAACAAACCCTGAGGCAACGGAAAGTCTCCACCGACGTCCTGCTCCTCGACTCCGTGCGCGAGCCTGGACTGCGGGCCCCCGGAGGGCGCGCCCATCGCATTCCAAAGATCCGAGGTCGTGCCCAGGAGGTTGCAGCCATGACCACATGGAGGCGTTGGCAAGATTGGGTCGTCGTCGGCCTGGGAGTTGTTTTGTTCGTGACTCCCTTCATATTTGGCGAAACGGCAAATTCCGTCGCCGCTTCGACCGCTTACGTGCTGGGTGCGCTGATCGCGCTCGCTGGAGTGCTGAACGCAGCCACGAAGGACGCAGGCGGACTCGAGCTCATCCCGGCCGTGCTGGCCGTGATTCTGTTCGTGAGCCCGTGGGCATTCGGCTTTAGCGCGGTGACGGGACTCGCCTGGGCCGCCTGGATCATCGCGATCCTGATCGTGCTCACGGTGGGAAGCCTGTTCGCGATGCAGAACCGCCGCGCGATTGCGTGAGCTGAAAACGCTGGCAAGAGGCGGGATCCGGATGATCCCGCCTCTTCCTTACACATCGTTCAATCAGAAGGACCTGTCAGGGCAACGAGAGCCCCTGATCCCCTGCGAGCTCGAGACCGAACCCTCCGGCTGACCGCGACCATCAGGGTGCCGACCCTCCGCTCCCTGGAGGCTAGCTTCCCGAGCCGGCCGCGGATGTAATCCCAGTCGAGGGTCGTGTAGTTGGTTAGTGCAAGCTCCAGTGCAGCGTCGAAGCTGACGTCTTCACGTGGCCACGACACCGTCGCTTGACGAAGCCTGTCGAGGTACAGGTCCTCACAGCTGATTATCAGGATCGAAACCCCTCCGACTCTCACACTGACCGTTCGTTCAATGTCGTCGCCTGGTCCCGGAAACTCCACAGCCACGGGAAGATCCTCCCGCGTCCAGTGCCGGCCGCGCTTGTGCAGCCCGACAGAGACAAGGGCTTTGAGATCGCGAGGTGAGAGTCCCAGGCACAGGTCGAGGTCGGTCGGGTGGTATTCGCCTCCGGCCCAATATTCTTCGGCGGTTCCGCCCACCACGATCGGCTCGTGGCTCAAGAGCTTGGTCATGGCGGCGGCTAGCAGAAGGCGCTGCCGCAGTCGAGATCTTGCGCGTGGGATCAAGCGAAGCAGCGCCTCGGCGTCTCGATGGCGGCTCTCAGCGCCTTTCGCCACGACGTCGCTTCAACCGATCAAAATGCTCGCGGCTCTGGCCGGTCTGTTCAAGCAGCTCTGCCTCAATCGGGGCAGGATTCCTTTCCCATGGATTGAAACGGCCGGAGCCCAACACAGATCGCACCATCGCTCGGCGAGCCGATGCGGATTGCATTCCTGGTCGGGACTTACCCAGCTCGAGGGTGATCGGTGCGCCAGTCGCACGAGCCCATCGATCGATGAAGCCGAGCGTGGGCATGCGGTAGCCCGCCTCGGCTCGGGCGATCACAGACTGGCTGGTTGCCATTGCTTCCGCAAGCGCCGCCTGAGTTTTCCCAGAGCGACGCCTCGCGTTGGCCAAGGTGAGCCCGATCTCAGATTTTGTCATGCGGCAATTATACCCAATTGGCTATATCGGCGCAAATAGGAATCCCCCACCTCAAGGGGCTCCGCTCAAGCCGAAGACCCTCGCACCACCTCGAGCACTTCCTCGCCGTACTTGCGCAGCTTCGAATCGCCCACCCCCGAAACGCGGAGTAGATCAGCCAGGCTCGCGGGGCGTGCCGCCGCGATGGCTGTCAGCGTCGAGTCGTGAAAGATCACGTATGCCGGAACGCCGCTGGCGCGGGCCGTTTCGAGGCGCCATTGGCGCAGGCGGTCCACCATCTCTGCCGGGGCGTCTGCGAGCCCGACCCTCTTGGGCTCGGCGGGCAGGGTCAGCTCCGGCAGCCTTCGCTGCGCGAGGGCGTCCCGGCCGGCGGACGTGAGCTCGACGACCGGATATTCACCCGCGCTCTGACGGGCGAGTCCGGCCGCGACGAGCTCGGCCAGGAGCAGCTTGATGCGCTCTTCCTTCCACCCGCGAAGAGAACCGTGGAACGGAAGCTGCGCAACCCAGGCCTGTGCCTTCGACCATTTCGTCTGCCTGCCACCGAGCACGGCAGCCACGTTGGCAAGGCCGACACGGCCGGTGAACCGGGCGATCGCCGCCAGCCCGACCTGCACAGCGTCCGCCGGCACCGGCTCTTCAGGTGGCCCTGCTACAAGGCAGTTGTCGCAAGCGCCGCAGCGTCTTGCGACGCCCTCCTCGCCGAAGTAATCCGCGATCCGCGCGTGCCGACATTCGCGCTGTTCGGCGTAAGCCATCATCTGCGCCAGCCGCGCATAGCCGTGGTCCTTGAGCGGAGAGCCGTCCTCCAGTCCTGACTGCTCGATGAAGTAGGCCTGCAGGTCGCGGTCGGCCGGGCTGTACAGGAGGGTGCACTCTGCCGGCCGGCCATCTCGTCCAGCCCGACCGGCTTCCTGGTAGTAGGCCTCCAGGCTGCCGGGCAAGTGGTAGTGAATCACCCGCCGGATGTCCGGGATGTCCACTCCCATCCCAAATGCGGAGGTCGCGACGACGACCTGCGATCTTCCTGCTGTGAAATCCTCCTGTACGCGGCGCCGCACCGCAGCATCCTGGCGACCGTGATAGCAGGCCGCATCGAGCTCGGCCGCAACTTCCTCGGCTGCCGCGACCGTACCCACGTAAACGAGCGCGCGCTGCGACCGGTCCTCGAGCAGCCTGCGCAGCTGGTCCCGCTTGGCCCGGTCGCCGCGGCAGCGGATGACCGAAAGCGTCAGTGTCGGCCGGTTGAACCCGGTGACCGAGATGAAAGGGTCACGCAGCTCGAGGCTGGCGGCGATGTCAGCGCGAACCTGCGGGGTTGCGGTGGCGGTGAAAGCGGCCACCGGCGGCCTACCGCAGGCCTCCACCGCCGCCGAGAGCAAACGGTAGTCAGGCCGGAAGTCGTGGCCCCATGTCGAGATGCAGTGCGCTTCGTCGACGACGATCCGGCGGACGCCAAGCTCGGCCAACCGGTTCATGAACCCGGGGCGGCCCAGGCGTTCGGGGGCCAGAAAGAGCAGCCGGTAGGCGCCTATGTACGCTTGCCTGAGTCTTTCGGTGTCTTCCGCGCGATCCAGCGACGAGTTGATGAAGGTAGCCGGGACGCCGCGCTCCGTGAGGCGGTCGACCTGGTCCTTCATCAGGGCGATGAGAGGCGAGACGACCATCGTCAGTCCGCCCTCGACAACGGCAGGCACCCAGTAGCTGATGCTCTTCCCGGAGCCGGTAGGCGCCACCGAGAGGACGTCTCGGCCGGCAAGCATCGCGGCGACGACATCTGCCTGTCCCGGGCGAAATGAGTCCAGGCCGAAGACCTCTTGCAGCACCTGCTCGGCCTTCGCAGTCACCCGGGGAGTGTGACTGAAACCAGCGCCGCAGTCAGGGGCCTTTACGAATTCCGAGGAGTGACTGCGCTGCGTAGCTCATCGATTGCTGCGCAGCGCATGCCACCTTTCCCGGGGTTAGACCGACGGTTCGTAGAAGACGCCGTGTGGCTGCGTCCCGCCAGTCGGGTAGGGGTACTCGGTAACCACGCTGGCTGTCTGGTTGTCGATCACGACCAGGGCGCCAGGCTTCTCAACGGCGATGTAGGTGAAGTGCGAGTTGGCCGAAAGCCACTGGTGGCCGGTGATGGTGTGCCCAGGTATCAAGACATATGTGGTCGTCAGAGTCTTGGTGTCGATCAGCGCCATCCGCGCCGGACCGGTGCTGGGCGCGCGCAACCCGACGATGAGGGTCTTTTTGTCGTTGGTCAGCGAAAGTGTGTCGGGCTCGTTGTTCGCCTCGGCCTCACCGATCACCGCCGGTAGTGATCCGGTCAGATCCAGCACCAGGATCTTGTTCTCGCCTCGAATCGACACGTAGCCAATCTTCCGATCCGGCGTGACCAGGATCTCACTCGGATCCTTGCCGACGGCGAAGTTCCAGAGTCTCTCGCCGGTCGACGCGTTGAACTTGGCTATGTTTCCGACTGAGCTTCGCACCACATGCGTGTTGGTGGCATACAGGTCCTTTCCGTCACCGGTGATCCACACCGCATGCGTCCGGGCGGTCGGGTCCGTATCTGCCAGGTACCCTGCCACACGCTGGTTCAGCTCAGTGTCGACGACCCCGACGTAGTTGGACCCGAACTCGCCGACGTAGATGCGCTTGCCGTTGGGGCTCGCCATGAGGTGGTGGGGGCCAAGACCCGTGGGAATGGTCTTGACGACGGTGATCGTCGCCTTGTCGATGACCGACAGCTGGTTGGCGCTCTCATCCGAGCTGTAGACGTATTTGCTGCCGTGAGGGTTCGTGATGCCGATCGGCCTAGAACCCACAGCGGTGGTGCCTAACACCCTTCCGGTTGCCGCATCGAAAGCGGTCACCGAGCTGGTCCCCGGAGTTCGCTCGGTGACCCAGACGGTCCCACTTGCCGCAGCACTCGCCTGCGTATCGTCCGCCGCGACGGACGTGCCTCCACAAGCCGCCCCGACAAACCCGGCGGCCACCATCAGCACCTGAAATCTGCGCCACATCTGTACACCTCCATGAGTGTTGTTGGCGCAATGCTGGTGGCGGCCGCAACGGCCGGATAGCGTGGAAGTACCTGGTAGCTACGTGGCTCTCAGCTCAAACGGTGTTCGACGCCCCACGCAGCAACCTGGGCCCGGTTGGCAAGCCCAAGTTTGTTGCGGGTTCGCTCGACGTGTCCTTCCGCGGTGCGCTCTGAGATCGCCAGCGCGCTCGCGATCTGTTTGTTGCTCAGGCCGCGCGTAAGCAGCGAAACGATCTGCTTTTCCCGTGGGCTGAGGACCGGGCCCCCGCGTGCCGGTTGGTCGACCTCCACGGCATAGGCCACAGCGGCGGCCGAGTCCATGGCCGAGCCAGAGCGCCAAGCGGCATCGGCCGCGCGGGAGCCCAGCGCGGCCCTCGCCGATGCGATCTGGGCGTCGAGCTGCTGGCGTGGGTACCTGTCGAGTGGCCCCGCGTGTCCGGGATAGATCGCAGCCGCGGCCGCCGCCAGCCGCAGGCCTCGAGCCATCTGGCCGCGCATGAAGGCGGCGCGTGCAAGACCGCGCAGGCTCGTGCCCATGGAATGGGTGGAGGCCAGCTCATTCGACAGCTTGACGGCGGCGCCGAAACGGGCCTCGGTCTCCCCCACATCCCCGGCCACGGCGGCCGCCTGGCCCAACCCGTGCAGCGCGGCAACGAGCGCCAGGCGGTCGCCCGAACCCTGGGCGAGCGCGTAGCTGTGCTCGAAGGTCCGGCCCGCGCCGCGACCATCGCCGGCCTCAAGGGCCAGCAGGCCGAGATTCATGAGCGCGTGCTGGACCCCGAGCGGCGAGTCGACTGCTTGCCATGCCTTGAGGCTGGCCTGGTGGTGGGCGGTGGCGGACTCGAGGTCGGCCTCCTTGAGGGCCAGGTGGCCGAGCTGGTCTAACGCGAAGCCAAGGAGGTAGTCGTCCCCCGACGACCTCGCCAGGGCTGCGGCCAGCTCGCCCTCAGCACGCGATTCGGAGAGGCGACCCTCCTCCATATCCGCCTTGCAGAGCCAGCCATGGGCGAGCACCTCGAGGTCCTGACGGCCCAGCTTGACAGCTGATTTGAGCGCTCGAGCTGCCGCATCTCGACCCCGCCCAGGCTCTTTGGCATCGTGCGCGAGAGCGGCCCGGATGAGGTCGAGGCGCGCTTCGACCTCGAGACCCCCGGCCCTGGACATCGCCGCTGCCGCCTCAACAGCCGCCCTCCCGCGGGTCGAATCGATCTCGTACATGATCTCGGCCAGGCCAACCAGCGCCCGCGGCTCGGCATGCTGGCCGCCGGTCCGCAGGACGGCTTCCGCCAGCTCGCATCCCTCTTCGATGTATCCACGGATGTTCCAGAAGTTGGTCGTGCCGGCGAAGATCTGCTGAGCAAGGCTCGGATCATCGCGGGTGCCGACGCGGATCGCCTCGCGCAAGTTGGGCAGCTCCGACTCGAGCCTGTCCAGCCAGCTCCGTTGCTCCCGCGCACGCAGACCCAACTCCGCTCTGGCTGCGAGGTCGGCGTAGTAGTGGAGGAAACGGGCGCTGACCTCGGAGCGCCGGCCGGTTTCGTCCAGGCGAGCGCGTCCGAATGCGCGCAGCGTCTCGAGGAGCCGGTATTGGGCATGGCTCCCAGGAGCCGTGGTCAGCAATGAGCTCTTGACCAATCGCCGCAGCGCTGCGTCCGTCGCTCCCGCAACGGTGCTTGCGGCCTCGTACGAGAAGGCTCCCGCGAAAACGGCAAGGTTGTCGAAAAGCGCCTGGTCTGGCGGGCCCAGCCGTTTGTAGCTCCACTCCACCGCCGCCCGCAGGGTTGGATGGCGTCCTTCGACCCGAGCCTCGATCTGAAGCAGACCCAGGTGGTCCTTCAGCCCCGAATGGATGGCCTCAAGGCTCAGCAGTCCTGCCTGGCCGGCCGCGAGCTCGATGGCAAGGGGCAGCCCGTCGACTGCGGCGCAAATTGCTGCGATCTCGGGGGCCGTCTCACGATCAACCTCCAGCTCCCGATTGACCAAGCGTGCGCGGTCGAGGAAGAGGCGACCTGCGTCCGACTCCATGACTGATGCGGCCTCCGGCTTGGGCAGCGCGAGGCGCGGCACCGTCCAGACGAGCTCGCCCGGAAGGTCGAGCGGAACGCGGCTCGTCGCCAGGATCGACAACTCCGGACAGGCCTGCAGCAGGCCGGCCGCCAGCTCGGAGGCGGCTTCGGTGACGTGCTCACAGTTGTCGAGCACAACGACCGCGCGCTGCCGGCGCAAATGTGCGCCGATCGTTTGCACCAGCGGCAGGCCCGCCTCCTGGCGCACTCCCAGGGCGTCAGCGAGCGCTCGCGTGCAGAGTTCTGGGGCGGTGACCGCAGCCAGGTCGGCGAAGTGCAGCTCAGGCACCGATGCTGCAAGCGCCAGAGCAAGCCGTGTCTTCCCGGCGCCGCCCGGTCCCACGATCGTGATCAGACGCTGTTCGCCGAGGAGCCGGCGCAGCTCTGCGATCTCGCGCTGGCGGCCGATGAAGCGCGTGAGCCGGAAAGGAAGCGCACGTATGGGCGTCGCGGCGGCCGCAGCCTGAGACGGCCGCCGGTGGCCGCGGCGGCGGACCGCGATGCGCTCCGGCACGACCAGCAAAGATTAGATGCCAGGCCAAGCACCTGGCCGTTCTCAGTTACCCTCCAGCTTGCGTTTGACGTGTCGGCTGCCGTCACCGGAGGGACAAGCCCGTGGAACCGATCGTCCTCTTTGGAATTCAATTCACCTTCTCCCTGGCCGCCTATGCGCTCATCGCGTGGTGGTACGCATCGCCCCGACTTTCCAAACTGCCGCGGGAGCTGGCATTGGTGCCCCTTTTGTGGATCCATGCGTTTCGCATCGTCGGAGGGACGATCCTGGCTCCGGGCGCCGTCGATTCCGCCGTACCTATGGAATTTCGCACGATGATCGGATACGGCGACATGGCCACCGCTGTTCTGGCCCTGCTGGCTTTGATCGCCCTACGTCGCCGGATGTCTGCGGCCATCCCATTGGTCTGGCTCTGCCTGGTGGTCGGCCTGCTCGACACCGTGAACGCGATCATTCAATC
>DASQAU010000107.1:0-1609 GCA_035635595.1 Candidatus Eiseniibacteriota bacterium | reverse complement strand
TTTTTCGTCGCCGTTACAAAGCCTGTGTGGCCGGCGTTCGCTCTCAGGTGATGGCTTCAAAGCTCGTCCTGGGAATTGCGATTCTCGGCTTCATGGCGGCCTGTCAGCTGCCCGGCCAGACGACCTGCAACACCATGATCGACTGGGTCAACTTCATCCAGGTCGGCTCGACCCAGTACGTGTCTGGACTCGAGCCGGACAGCGTCATTCAAGAGAGCGAGCTTGGCCCCGTTTACGCCCACGTCAAGTTCAAGGTCAGCGGCAACGTCTGTGACCCGGGTTACCGGCTCAAGGATGGGGACGCCGCGTTTCTCGACCCCGGAACAACCATCTACCAGGTCAACGGTCATCCGACCGCGGAGCGGCTGGCGGCGCGATTCAACGGAAGCCTGGTCGTGTACCGGGCGATGACGCCCGCCCAGTAGACCGTTCGGCCGGCCGCCGCCTGCAATATTGACGCCGTGCCGAAGGTGACCCTCGTCGGTGCGGGCAGCGCCGTCTTCGCGCGCCAGCTGATCACTGACATCCTCGCTGTCGACGGCTTGGACCAGGGCGTTTTCGCCCTGGTCGATGTGGACGCCGGCCGGCTCGAGCTCGCGCGCCAGATCGGCCAGCGGCTCGTCGAGCTTTCGGGGAAGCGATGGACGGTCCAGGCCTCGACAGAGCGTGCCGATGTGATCGAGGGCAGCCATTACGTGATCAACTCGATCGAGGTCGCCGGCCTCGAGCACGTGCGTGCCGATTACGACATTCCCAAGCGCTACGGGGTCGACCAGTGCATCGGCGACACCATTGGGCCTGGAGGCATTTTCAAGGCGCTGCGCACCGGGCCCGTGTGGCTCGACATCGTCGCCGACGTCGCGCGCCTGGCCCCACGCGCGGTCGTGCTCAACTACTCCAACCCGATGTCCATACTCACCCTTGCCGCGGCGCGCGCTGCGGACCTCGAGGTGGTCGGCTTGTGTCACAGCGTCCAGGGCACATCTCGTCAGCTGGCGACCTACCTCGACATTCCATACGACCGGCTCACGTGGCGCTGCGCGGGGATCAACCACAACGCGTGGTTCACGATCCTGGAGCGCGACGGTCAGGACCTCTACCCGCTCCTGCGCGAGAGGGCGAGGATTACCGAGATCTACGAGCAGGACCCAGTCCGCTTCGAGGTGATGCTTCACCTCGGCGCTTTCGTCACCGAGTCAAGCGGCCATTTTTCCGAGTACGTGCCGTACTTCCGCAAGCGGTCGGACCTGCTGGCCAGGTACACGCGTGCGGGGTACCTCGGCGAGAGCGGGTTTTACGCGAACAACTGGCCCGAGTGGCGCCGCGCCAACGACGAGCTGATCGCGTCCATGCTCCGTGGCGAGACGCCGGTGCCGACCGTTCGCGGCCACGAGTACGCAGCCACGATCATCGAGGCCATCGAGCTCGGCCGCGAAGCGTCGATACACGGCAACGTGCGGAATCGTGGCTGGATCGAGAACCTGCCCGACGGCTGCGTCGAGGTTGAGTGTCAAGTCGGTCGAGGCGGTCTGAAGCCACTGCGTTTCGGCGCCCTACCCGAGCAGCTCGCCGCTTTGAACCGCTCGCACATGGCCGTGCACGAGCTGGT
>DASQAU010000106.1:0-8759 GCA_035635595.1 Candidatus Eiseniibacteriota bacterium | reverse complement strand
GAGTAGTAGTTGCGTGCCGCTTCCGCGTCGCTCGTCGAGAGATCGACCCATACCGGCTTGTGCGCTACAGATGTTTTGGCTTCTGCCATACCGCAACCTCCTGGTTTCGATTGCCCGGAACCTCGCCCACGCCTACGGAGTGGGGATGAGTCCATTGTGCCACCGTTTGGTTGAGGGCTGGTTCTCAGGAAACCCTCAGGAACTCTGCAACCTCCTCCAAGTCTCTGACCGCATCTTGTGGGAACACAAACATGTATGCCAGGCGTTACCGGAGGTAGAGACTGATGTCGGAAATGCAAAGTTCGTCCAGCGATCCAGCCGGACCTCCGGCTGACCAGTCGCTCCTGCCGCCTTGGGTGCCCGCCCCGCCGCCTCCCCCTCCAGCCCCACCTGTCGACAACAGCTTCTGGCACCGGCTGGCGGCGGGCGTGGTCGTGCTGGCGGTCATCGCCGCGGCGACGGGCGCCGGGCTGGGCTGGAGCCTCGCCCGGAGCATCAACTCGCACGCCCCCACGGCCCAGGTCACCCAACCATCGACGGAGTCCGAGTCGCCGCTCCAGCCGGCCAACCCGAGCAATGGCGGGAGCCTCAACGCCCAGGCCATCGCGGCCAAGGTCGACCCGGCGATCGTGAACATCAACACCGTCGTGGGATCGGGCCAGGCCGCCGGCACCGGAATGATCATCAGCTCGAACGGCGAGATCCTCACCAACAACCACGTGGTGAAAGGCTCGACCAGCATCCAGGTCACGATTGCCGGGCGCTCTCAGCCATACAGCGCGCACGTGATCGGAGCGGCTCCGAGCGCAGATATCGCCGTGATCAAAATTGATGGCGTGTCCGGGCTGCCGACGGTCAGCTTCGCCAGCTCTTCTTCGGTGAACGTCGGCGACGCGGTCGTCGCGCTCGGCAATGCGCTCGGCCAGGGCGGGACGCCCGACGTCTCGCAAGGCACCGTTACGGCGCTCAACCAGACCATCACCGCGAGCGAGGGCGGCGGCAACTCCGAGCAGCTGAGCGGGATGATCCAGAGCGACGCCACGATCTACCCCGGCGACTCCGGCGGTCCGCTGGTCAACGCGTCCGCCCAGGTCATCGGCATGATCACCGCCGGCAACGTGCAGGGCTTCCGCTCGAGCGCGTCCAACGTCAACTACGCGATCGCCTCAGACACCCTTATCAGCGTCGCCAACCAGATCCGCTCCGGACAGGCGAGCGCAGACATCGTCTACGGACAGGTCGGCTACATCGGCGTCACGGTCGAGACGATCGACGCCAACAGCGCTTCGCAGCTCGGCCTCAACGTCTCCTCGGGCGCGCTCGTCCGCGGGGTCGTGGCCGGCTCGCCCGCGGCGGCTGCGGGCATCACACGAAACTCGGTCATCACCTCAGTGGCCGGCGCGACCGTGACAGGTACCGACAGCCTCGGCGCCGCGATTCGGGCGCACAAGCCAGGTGAGCGGGTGCCTGTGACCTGGGTCAACCAGAGCGGCACGCACACAGCGACCCTGACCCTCGGCGCAGTGAACCCCTAGACAGCTGTCACAAAATCCGTCGCCGCGGTGCTCAACTAAGAAGTGGCCAGCACCGCGGCGGCGATTCGCACCATCGGCCTTTCCAAGTCCTATGGCAAGCGGCTGGCGGTCGATCACCTCGACCTGGAGGTCGATCGGGCGGAGCTCTTCGGCTTCCTCGGCCCCAACGGTGCCGGCAAGACGACCACGATCCGGATGGCCCTGGGCCTGATCGCGCCCACCGGCGGGACGGTCGAGATCCTCGGCCTGGAAGTTCGCTCGCACCGCTCTCAGGTCCTGCCTCGCGTCGGCGCTCTCGTCGAGTCGCCCGCTCTCTACGGGTACCTCTCGGGTCGCGACAACCTGCGCGCCGTCGGAAACCTGCTCGGTGGAGCAACCGAAAAGCGGATCGACGAAGTGCTCGAAATCGTGGCGCTGAAGGGCCGCGATCGAGATCGGGTCAGGACGTACTCGATGGGTATGAAGCAGCGCCTCGGTCTGGCCCTGGCCCTACTCAACAACCCGGATGTCCTGATCCTGGATGAACCTGCGAACGGTCTTGACCCTGCCGGCATCGTAGAGATGCGCGACCTTCTGCGTGACCTCGCGGCCCAGGGCAAGACGGTATTCATCTCCAGCCACGTCCTGAGCGAGGTGCAGCAGATCTGCACTCGCGTTGCGATCATCAACCACGGCAAGCTGGTTCGCATCGCGCCGGTGCACGATCTCCTGAAGTCGACCGGTGAGTTCGCGGTCAAGGTCGACGCTCCGGCCGAGCTTCTGGCCACGCTTCGCCTTCAGCCGTGGGCGCAGTCGGCGCGTGCCGAAGACGGCCTTGTGATCACGCGCGCGCCGGATGGTCGCGGCCGCAACCTGATCAAGTTCCTGGTCGAGAGCGGTAACACCCCCGACTCTGTCAGCGAGCGGCAGACGGACCTCGAGGATATCTTCCTCAGCCTCACGGGGGGTCCCGCTTGAGCGCCGCAGCCATGCGTCCGCGCTTTTTCGGGACCGTCAGAGGCGAGGCTCTCAAGGTTTCACGACAGCTGAGCTTCTGGCTGATGCTCGGCGGGTCCTTCGTGCTGCTGGCGATCATCACTCTTGCCATCACGAGCGCCCCCAACATCCAGGACCAGCTGAAGACAAATCCGACCTCCTGGGCGTATGGCGCGAGGGACATCTTCGGGACCATCTTTCAGATCGGCTCGGGGATCTTCCTCCTGATCGTCGGTTCGCGCCTTTTTGCCATGGAGTACTCGTCGGGGACGATCCGCATCATCTATGCAAGGGGAACGGGGCGCCTCAGCTTGCTGCTCGCGAAGATGCTCACCCTCGCGGTAATCGGCACCCTGCTGCTGGCCGGATACCTTGTTGTCGCCGGCGGGATTCTCGCGCTTCTCGTCAACGCGTGGACCGGCAGCATTTCGCCGCTTCAAAACCTGCCCAACGAGTTCTGGCAAGACCTCGGAATGTGGGCGGTGGTCCAGGGGATGAGCATGGGTATCGCCATCCTCATGGCGGCGGCTGCCGCTGGAATTGGGCGCTCCCTGGCGTTTGCGATGGCAGCCTCGCTGGCGTTCTTCCCCGTCGACAACTTCTCCGTCATCCTGGAGGCCCTCGGCTCGCGCATCACCAGGCAAGACCACCCCTGGCTGGACCTCAGCCAGTACCAGCTCGGCCCCAACCTCAACACGGTCTTGAACCTGATCGAGCCCGGCCACCACGCCCGGGCCGCCTTCGCGACCCCGCTTCAGAAAGTCGACGGCATGCATGCACTGGTGCTGATCGGCTCGTTCGCTCTCGCGTTCGCCGTCATCGCGGTTGGCCGGGCGGTCCGCCCAGACGTCCTCGAGTAAGGGCTTTACGTAACGTAGCCATCCGTCAATCGGTATCCTTGTCGGGTTGTGCGAATAGTCGTCAAGGATCCCGAGGAGTTCGAGCAGGCGCTTCGGGAATTCCGCCGCAAGGTGCAGGAGCAGGGGCTCGTGCGCGAGATGCGACGCCGTTCGCACTACGTCCCGCCGGCCGAGGCCCGCAAGATCAAGAGCCTCCGCGCCCGGCGCCGGCGCACCCGCTAGTGGGTTCCCTCTCCCCATCGGGGAGAGGGTCAGGGAGAGGGGCTTAAGTCGGTATAATCTCCTGTGTTCGGTGATTATTGCGGAGGGGAAACACCCGTTCCCATTCCGAACACGGAAGTTAAGCCCTCCAGCGCCGATGGTACTGTCGGGGTAACCCGATGGGAGAGTAGGTCATTGCCGAGCGTTCTAATAAGTCCCGCGACTCGCAAGAGCCGCGGGACTTAGTTTTTCAGCCGGCCGTCAGCTCCGGCTCCGCCAGGCTCCCGGCGTGCAAGGTCGGCAGGAGCACGTAGCACCGAATGCTCAGGAGCACCAGCAAGCCGATCAATGCGATCAGAACATCGAGCACGATCTGGCCAACCCGCGCATGGAAAAAGAAGATGAGCACGCCCTCGGCGAGGCAGCCAAACGCAAGGATCGGCACGAAGACCCGGTCGTGCACCGCCATGAAGAATTGGACCAGCAGGTTGTCGATTGAGAGCGCGAGACCGATGATGCCCACAGCGAACACGTAAGGAGTCGCGTCGCGGAAAGCGGGCCCGAACAGGATGCCGACGACAAGGCCCGGCGCGACCAGGAACACCAGGATTGCGCCCCCGCCTAGCGCGGAGAGGATTCCGGCGGACGAAAGCAGTATCCGGCCCGGGTGCTGCTCTTTCGCGACCGCCTCGACCACGCGAGGAAACAGCACCTGGCTTACGCTCAGCGTGAGGAAGTACATGATCGTTCCGATCTTGTTCAGCCCGCCGTAGATCCCTCCGTCATGGCTGCTCAGGTAGTGCTCGGCGAGGATGACGTCCTGGTTGTAGAGGATCTGGACGCCGATGATGCCGGCCGCGGCCGTCAGCGAGAACCCGGCCATCACCCGGAGCTGGACCCGCGCACCGACTCGTTTGAAGTGGTCTCGCAGGGTGTACAGACCGAGGACGAAGCTGAACGCCAAACCGATGAACACGGCGGCCATTGCGCCCGACACCGCGTAGCCCGCCTTCAGCAAGAGGACGACCGCGATGGTGCGAACGACAAGCTCGAGTGACAGGTTCAGCGACAGAGCTGGAAACCTCTGCAGCCCCTGGAGGATGCCGCGCGGAATCGCGACCTGCCAGATCAGCGCGATCGAAAAACCAAGAATGAGGATTGGAATCGTCGACCCGAGGTGCTCGAAAGCCGCGATCGGGCGGGCGAGCAGAGTTGTTATCAGCACGGCGACCAGGCAGGGAATGGCGACCAGGCGCGCCGTGCGGGTGAGCAGCGTGGCGAGTCCGGCGTCTCCGCGGGCCGCCAACGTGGCCGTGTACCGGGCGAGGACGACCACCAGGATCAGGGCCGGCGCGGTGCCGACTGCGTAGACCGCGATCAGGAATGCGACCTGGCCGTACGTGGCCGGGCCGAGGACGCGACCGGCGATTGCGTGGTAGACGAAACCGCCGATGCCGGCGGTGAGGCCCCCGGCGAACAGGATGAGGTTTTGCCGGACCAACCGGTTCCGCTGAACCTGGGCCAGGCGCTGGCCGAGACCCAGTCGCGCGCCGGTCTGCACTGCCCGCGAATTGTAGTTCAGGCGTTGAACGTGTCCCGCCGGGGATAATGCCTTCCCGATGCCCGATCAAGCGAAGCCGCTCGTTTCAGCACTTGTCGTGAGCTACAACGCCAAGGACATGCTGCTCCAGTGCCTGCACGCGTTTTATACGAGCGCGGACATCCCGGTGGAGGCCGTGGTCGTCGACAACGATTCGTCTGACGGGTCGGCCGCGGCTGTCACGGATGAGTTTCCTCAGGCCACCGTGCTGGTGCAGCCGAAGAACGTTGGCTACGGGCGCGCCGCGAACATCGGGTTGGAGCGCTGCCAGGGGCGCTTCGTCTTGCTGCTTGGCTCTGACGTCACGGTAGATCCACAGTCGGTTGGCAGGATGGCCGATTTCCTGCTCACACGGCCCGACGCCGGCGCCGTCGGGCCGCGCCTGCTGCTGCCGGATGGCCGCCCGGATCCAGACGCACGAAGGGCTTTTCCTCTTCCCAGCACGCTTTTCTACCGCACGGTGGGCCTGAGCAGGCTGTTCCCCAAGAGCCCGCGCTTCGGGCGCTACAACATGGGCCACGTGCCGGAGTCCGACGTGCACGAGATGGACGCCGGCACCGGCGCGTGCCTGATGCTGCGCATGGCGGCGCTGGACCGGGTCGGATTCTTCGACCCTCGCTACTTCATGTTTGGTGAGGACCTCGACCTTTGCTACCGGCTGAAGCTCGGCGGGTGGAAGGTGTTCTACCTTCCGACCGCCGGCGCGACACACCACCTCAGCCAGGCGCCGCCGGAGATGCAGCGCCAGATGTCGTACGAGCGCCACCGATCCATGTGGGCCTATCACTTCAAGCACCACGCCGAGGACGTGTCGGCTTTCGGCAACGGGCTGGTCTGGGCTCAGATCTGGGGCCGCTGGGCGGCCGAGCGCGTCAAGGGAACCGTGAAGAGGCCCAAGCGCGAATCGGGGTAGCCAGATGTACCACCAGATAGCTCGCAACAAGCGGAACAGCATCATCGTGATCGTCCTGTTCCTGGTGACCTGGCTGCTTGCAGGACTTCTCATCGGCGAGCTGAGCTACGGCACGAGTGGGGCTGTGCTTGGAGCGATCGTCCTGGGGATCCTTGGGGTCGGTGCTGCGCTCTACTCCTACTTTCTTGGTTCGGCGACGGTCCTTTCAGCAGTCGGCGCCCACGAGGCCGACCCCGGTCAGTACCAGCAGCTCCACAACATCGTCCAGACCCTTTCAATCGGAACTGGGCTGCCGGTCCCGAAGGTGTACGTCATCGACGATCCGAGCCCTAACGCCTTCGCCACAGGGCGCGATCCCAACCATGCCGCAGTCACGGTCACGACCGGGCTGTTGGAGCTGATGAACCGCGAGGAGCTCGAAGGCGTGCTGGCGCATGAGATGAGCCACATCAGGAACTACGACGTGCGAATGCTGCTCGTCGTCACGACGATGATCGGGCTGGCGGCCTTGATCGCCAGCATGTACTGGAACGGCGCGCTGCGATTTCGCAGCCGAGACTCACGCGCGACACTCGTGGTGTTCGCGATCGGCATCATCTTCACGCTGATCGCATTCCTGGTCGGCCCGATCATGCAGACGGCCCTCTCGCGGCAGAGGGAGTCATTGGCGGATGCGAGCGGGGTAGAGCTCACGCGCAACCCTCAGGGCCTCCTCAGCGCGTTGAAGAAGATCGCTCAGAACGACAAGCCGCCTGCGAAGTTCAACAATGCGGTGGCGGCGATGTGCATCGATAACCCCACCCAGCACCACGGCAGCTTCTTCAACCACCTCTTCGACACCCACCCGCCGATCGAAGAGCGAATCGCCGCGCTGGAAAGGATCGCCGCCGTCCAGCAAACCTGATGCAGGCCCGGCGCATCGTCCAACCGGCAGCGGTGTCGCCATGGGTGGCCAAGTTCCTACACGTCCGGCGCACCGAGCTGAACCGGACGCTGCAGGTGGCGGGGTTCGCGATCGTTCTGGGCTGGGCGATGTACACCGCTTTCAGCGCGGCGCAGTCGATCTTCCTCAACAAGGCCGGCCCGCAAGCCTACCCGCTGTTCTTCATCGTGCTGGCGCTCGCGGTCTGGCCGATGGTCGCCTTGCTTGGCGCGCTCACCCGAAGGGTCGGAGTCGGCCGCGCTTTCCGGATCAACCTGGGCGCGAACGCGATCATGGCGGTGCTCGTCTACATCGCCTATGTCATACGCGAGGACTCCACCGTGGCCTTTGCGGCCTACGTCACTTACTCGGTTGCGTTCGAGCTGGTCATGCTCCATTTCTGGAGCTTCGTCAGCCAGCACTTCAACGTGCTGGAGAGCAAGCGAATCTTCCCGGTCATCGCCGCCGGGCTCAGCATCGGCTACATCCTCGCGGGGTTCACGACGACGGTCGTCGCCGTTTTCGCCACCGAGCCACTTATCTTTGTGTGGGCCATCGGCTCGATCGCCGCGGCGATCATGTCTCGCAGCCTCGAGCGCACTTTGTTCCGGCCGGCGTACATCGATGACGCTGACGAGTTCCTCGCCGAGCACGAGGCCGCGCTCAAAAAGCATGGTGTGATCGCCGTCCTGGGGGGCGCGGTCAACTACCTCACGGGGAGCCGGTTGGTGTTCGCGCTGGTCGTGTTCACCTTTGTCCTTCAGATCGCCAGCCGCGTCGGCGACTACCTGGTCGCGGTGCTCTTCGTTCAGGCGACCCACAACAATCTGCAGTCGCTGACGATCCTGATCGGAAACGCCTGGTTAGCGAGCTACGTCGTCCAGCTCGTCGTCAGCCTTTTCGTGACGCCCTGGATTCTCAACCGGCTCGGCGTCAAGAACGCGATCATGGCGCTTCCGATCTTCACGCTGCTCGGCTTCACAGCAGTTGCAGCGTCGCCCGTTCTCGGGACAGCGCTCTTCCTCTTCATCGTCCGCAATGGGCTGCAGACCGGGCTTGACGACCCGGTCGAGAACGTCCTCGGCAACGCACTCCCCTCACAGGTCGGGCCCAAGCTGAAATTGCTACTCGACAACGCGGTCCTACCCGGTGCCGCGGTGGCCAGCGGAATCATCCTGGTCGTGGTTCAACGCACCATCGACGCCAGCGTCGAGGTGCTCGCCGTGATCGGGATCGGGATGGCGGCCCTCTTCATCCTCGCCGCTCTCCGCGTGCGCTCCCTCTACGTGACCGCCATCTATGACCGCCTCCGCACGCATGCTTTGAGCCTCGCGGATTTCCAGCAAGCCCTGGGGCGCCTCGGCCCCGAGCAGATCACAGAGCTGCAGGGCTACATCCGTGGCGGGGACGACAAGGTGCGCCCTTTTGCGACCGCCATCCTCGGCAAGTCCTCGCCGCAAGCGTTCGCCGCGATGCTTCCCGAGCTGCTCGCGGCCGCGGACCCTGCGGTGCGCAAGCTTGCGTTCCAGATGGCGCCGCCGGACAGCTTCACGATCGATCAGCTGGAGGGCGCCGCGAGAGATCCCGACGGCTGGGTGCGTGCGGCCGTGGCGGTGGCGGGCGCCACCCGAAAGGATCGATGGCCGCCGTCTGAGGACCTGATGCGCACCCTGTGGCAGTCTCGCGCCGCCGCCGATCGCGCGGCGGCAGTATGGGCGGCGGCCTTCACCAGCGACCACACGACTGTGCTCGA
>DASQAU010000105.1:0-7133 GCA_035635595.1 Candidatus Eiseniibacteriota bacterium | reverse complement strand
AACGAAGATTGCGAGACCTCGCCTCCGGACACACCCGGCTGCTTCCGGCCGAGGTCGACCAGCACCTCCGACGGCTGCGCGATCTCGGGTTCAGCGAGCGGTGGGCCACGCTGCAGAGGGACCTGTGGATCCTCGTATTCGCCACCCACCCCGACATGGCGCTCCAACTCTTCCAAGACCAGGCCCAGCAATTGACCGACCCAACGCTCCGTCAGCTCTATCTCGACTACGACCGCGCCCACGACCTGGACCCCCAAGACCCCTTCCTCACCGACCTCGCCCGACGCATGGTAGACGCGACCACACAGCGGTACGGAACCGGTGACCTCCCCGGGCAAGCGAGCGACTCGGAAATCCCACGGCTGATCCAGAGCGCCGTCAACGCCTCATCCTCCGCTTGGCAACAGATTGACTTCCTGATCCGCGGTGACCTGCAAGCCGCATCCAAAGGTGCCGACGACTAGAGCCACTCCGCTGGTGCCGGCACACGAGGAGAATCGACAGCTCGAACGGGCATGGCATCAGGGCTTTGAGTCTCCCGACGGCTCCTTGGTGGCGGGCGAAGTGACAAAGCCGATCGGAGCTCTCGGCCCGGGCAGTTCGCGTCCGTCTCGAATCGCGAAGAGCTCCGCCAAGGAAGTCTTGTCCCGGTTCTGCGCCTCAACCCCTTCGCCGGCCAACCAGTTGTTGGCATCGTCCTTGTCGAACGCGCCAAACGGAATGGCGGCGCCGCATCGGCCGGGCCGGCTCACCGCCGGATGCAGCCAACCGAGCGGGTCGTTGGTCGTGATCAGCACGCCAATCCGAAGACCCTCCCCGACGAGCCCGTCCACGAGATTCAAGAGGCGCGCCAGACCCTGCCCGCCCTGGTTCTTGGCATCTGCAACCAGCAGGTCGTCGCAGTCTTCGAGCACCAGCAATCGCGTCTTGCCTTCGCCTACCTCATCGTTATCGTTAAACAGCACGCTCACGAAGTAGCCGGTGTCGTCGCCGAAGAAGCTGTCCGGGTCAAGCACGTACTCGAGAAGAATCTCCTTGCCGCTCTCGCGGGCGAGCGTGCGCAGCGCCGAGGTCTTGCCGGTGCCTGGAGGCCCGTGCCAGAGGATCAGTCTTCCCCCTGAGAGCACCGCAGCGAGGTCAACCATGAGCGGCTGGAGCAGCCGACGTGTCACGGTCGGATAGTTGCGCGCGCCCTCACGCCACGTCAGAGCGCTCAGCCGGCGCATCACCTTTTGAGCACCGCGGTTACTTCGGTACCAGAATCCAACGCTGATCTCGTCTGAGGCCGGCTCGTCCGCAAGCGGGATCAACTCCTTTACCCTTGCGAGCTCGAGCCTCGCCGCCTGCCTCGAGCCCGCGTGGACCTGTACGAATACTGAAGGCGTAGTCGCAGACCGCTCGCTCAAGTCGACCAGGAGGACACTCCGCGGAAGATCCAGCACCACGAACTCGCCATCGCTCTTGTGAGAATCGAGCAGGATCTCGCCGTCGATCAGCCGTGCGAATTCCTCAAGGCTTCGACTGTCCGTCGACCATTCGTCGGACGTGTGGAAGCGGAGGGCTCGCTCGAGCCCTCTCTTAACGAAGACTGCTGTTTGCACATCTCCGTTCGCAAGGTCATAAACGGTTGGAATTTCTTTCATAGAGTTCTGTGGGCGGGTATGGCTTTCAGAACGAACAGGCATGGCAATCACCGGCCGAAGGGACAGCGCCGGCTTTCAATGGGTCCGAAATCGTGGATCAGGCTCGGCACCGCGGTGTCGAATCCGACCACGTCCAGCATTCCGGCGTCTGCCGGGTCCGCGATGCTGAATCGGGACGGTTCTTGAAGGTTGGGGCCGGCGACAGGAATCGAACCTGCAGCCCTCCGCTTACAAGGCGGTCGCTCCTCCGAAGTTGAGCTACGCCGGCACCTTTTTGGCACCCCGCCGCGGAGTCGAACCACGAGAGCAGGCTTCGCGGGCCCGCCTGAGAATCCATCTCGCGAGGCGTTGGTGAATGGTTCGGGAGGAAGGCTTCGAACCTTCGCCCGCCGGCTTATAAGACCGGTGCTCTGACCAGCTGAGCTACTCCCGAATCTGGACCTCCGCCGGGGAGGCCGGATCCACGCGTCCGGCCTCCCTTTGAGACGTCAGTCCTTATAAGGATCGAATTCGCCTGCTCCCGCCATCACGACGCCGATGGGCGAGAGCGTGTGCAGGATGCGGACCGTTCCGATGTGGTGTCGAAGAACGTCCGGCAGCCGCTTGTAGGCCTGCGGCGCCTCGTCGGTATCCGCGCCGCGCAGCACAACGCCGCGCTTGGCGATCCAACGCTGCATGTCGTCGCGTGTGATTCGACCCGGATGCGCCGGGTCGTCAATCCACCTGCCGCCGACCTTCCTGCGCCGGCCGCGAGCCGCGTTGCGACTCATGACACGACCGGCTCCGTGCACGGTTGAGAAGAGAGCAGCCTCCTGGTTGACCGCCCCCGCCGGGTTGTTGGTGAGGTCGACGCCCTCGAGGATCACCGCGTCATCGCCCATGCTTCCACCGACGAATCCGCGCTGGCCCGGGAATGCCGGAGTGGCTCCTTTTCGGACCACCCAGACGTCCTGGCCGCTGTGCTGCTCCTTCCAGGCAAAGTTGTGGTGGTTGTGAACCTCATCGAGCTTGCGCGCTCCGAGGATCCTGACCACCCGATCGCATACCCAGTCACGCCCTGCGTATGCATAGCGTCCCGCCAGGTTCATCGCCGCGATGTACTCGGCGCCGAGACTCGAATCGACCGAAAGTACGAGCGGCGCGACGTCCATGCCGTCGCTGGCGCCGCCCTCCTTCAGCGCCCACGTGGCGATGCCGTGGCCGAAGCCGCGGCTGCCGAAGTGAACGCCGACCCACACACGATCCTGCTCGTCTGTGAACACGTCCACGTAGTGATTGCCCGAACCCACCGTGCCCAGCTGGGCAGCGGCCTTGTCGCGCAGCTGCAGGTGCTTGATCGCCGACCACGCCGGGTCGTCGAACAGAGCGTGGTCCACGCGCTCGGCGTTCTTGCGTCCGACGCCGAAGCTGATCGTGGTCGCGATGTCGTCGATGATCTTGCTGATGCCGGCGCGCGCGTCTGCGCCCGACATGTCCGTGAGGACGGCCTTGTTGCCGCAGGCGATGTCGTAGCCGACGCCCGCGGGCGAGATGGCGTCCTTGTAGGCGACGACGCCTCCGATGGGGACCGCGTAGCCCTTGTGGTGATCTGCCATGAGGGCGGCGGCGCGAACGGCAGGATGAGACTTCGTGCGTCGGATCTGATCCAGCGCGTTGATCTCGATCGGGTCGCCGAAAACTGCGATGCCGTCGATCAGCTCCACGTCTGACCTCCTTTGTTGAGATTACGGATAGATGTGGTCGCGTGGCCGAGTGTGCGGACCTCGCGGCTTATGAGACCGCAGTGCTCCCGGAGCTCCACGCAAATGTTGGTAGGGCCGCCCGGGCTCGAACCGGGGTCCTCTCGCTGCAGCGAGGCGTCCTTCCGTTGGATGACAGCCCGTGTCGATGGATCTTTGCGAGTGTTGAGAGTGTTTGGTAGGGCCGGCCGGACTCGAACCGGCGTCCCCTCGTTGAGAGCGGGGGATCCTGCCCTTAGACGACAGCCCCAGTGGTGGATCGGGGGAGATTCGAACTCCCAGCCTTCTGCGTGCGAAGCAGCTGCTCCCCAGGTCGAGCTCCCGACCCGCTGGCGCCCTCGAGTGGACTCGAACCTCCATTTCTGGGGTTAAAAGACTTGCTGGACCTCCTTGGAATGGCCGGAAGCCGCTGGAGTGATCGGTCGGAATCGAACCGACAACTCTCGGGCCACAACCGAGCGCTCAGCCGTTGAGCTACGACCACGCCGGCGGCAACCGGCGCTTGAATTGATTGGCGCCGGCGGAAGCTCTTCCATCTGAGCTGCTCCAGCGCGAATATGTTTGGCACCAAGGGAACGGCTCGAACGCTCGTCTCATGGTTCAGAGCCACGTGTCCTACCGGCTAGACGACCCTGGTGTGTATTGATTGGCTTGCCATGCCTATTCGGTTTTCAAAGTGCTGACGAATCGCGGACAAAAGAAAAAGGGCCTGGCGATTGCCAGGCCCTTTGGTGGTTGTATTTCTCAGCCCTGAGGCGTGAACCTCAAAGCTGACATCCACCTGGCCTGGCTTCGCACGGTCGCGAACTCATGCGGTTGCCTTATGCGCGCTTCGCGCTCGGGGCATGGGACGACCGCCGCCGTGGCGGTTCCTTTCACATACCAGTTGGCGAGCACAGACCTACTCATGACAAGCGCGGAGCTTAGCGGATGATTGGCCAAGCGGTCAAGTGGCAATTTGACAATCGGTCGGTTTGACCGGGCCAGGGTTGCGCCACGTATACTTGTTGGCGCGTGCGAAGCATAGTTTCCATGAGCCCAAACGGGCGAGTGACCCTGCCGGCTGAAACCAGACGCGCCCTCGGCCTTGACGGTGAATCCTTTTTTGAGGTCCACCAGCAAGGCAGCGCGATCCTGCTCAGGCCCGTGGCGATGGTCCCGCTCGAGAAGGCTCGAACACGAACCCCCAGAAGGCGAGCCGGCTAGCCGAAGCCGCAGTCGAGCGTGACCTTGTCCAGGGCGCTCTCGAGAGCGGCGAGCTCCTGGTCGTCAAGTCGCGCCACGAAGAGCTCGGCGACGCCGCGCAAATGGACCGGAGCGGTTTCCTTCAGGCGGCTCAGGCCCGCATCGGTCAGCGCGACCACGACGCCACGCGCGTCACCGTCCGCATTGGCTCGACGCACCAGGCCCTCGTCAACCATCCGGTCGATTCGGCGCGTCATGCCCGAACGTGAGCTGAGAGTCCGGTCCGCGAGATCCGTCATGCGCAGCGAGCCGCCGCCCTCGGCCAGCTGACCAAGAACGTCGAAATCGCCCAGTGACAGGCCGGTCTTCTTCTCGAGGTCTGTCGCGAGCTGGCGCAGGAGCGTGGCGCGGGCCCTCAGCAGCGCCTTCCAGGCGCCCAATCCCCGGCGGCCCGGGAGCTCCTGGTCCACCAGCCGGTCGAGGAGACCGGCAACGTCCGGTTCGGAAACCCTTTGCATGTGCAATAAAACCGCCTTTACCCAGGTATTTGCTGTTGCAAGTATATCCCAGGGAGGCGATTTCAGATGATCAGCGAACTCGAACCGGGCGTCGATCCGTCAATCACCCGCAGGTTCGGAAGCCTGGCGGATGACGCCAGCGTGAAGCGGGCGACCGCTGCCCTCGAGGCGAACGGAATCAAGGTGCTCCGGGCCTCCGATGCCGCCGAAGCCAAGCGGATCGTTCTCTCTCTCCTCCCCGATGGCGCCCAGGTGCACCATGGCGCGTCTCAAACGCTCGAGGCGACGGGCATCATCAACGCGGTCGAGACGTCTGGCCGCTACGAGCACCTCCGCCCGCGGATCTGGAAGATGGACCGCAAAACCCAGGCCGATGAGATCCGCCGGCTGGGCGCGGCGCCGGACGTGATGCTCGGCAGCGTGCACGCGGTCACCGAGACCGGGTCGCTGATCACGGCCTCGATGGGTGGCAGCCAGCTCGGTCCGTATGTCAGTGGCGCCGGGCGGGTCATCCTGGTCGTGGGGACGCAGAAGATCGTGCCCGACCTCGATGAGGGCCTTCGCCGGGTCAACGAGTACGCCTTCCCGCTCGAGGATGCCCGGGCCCAGGTCACGTACGGCATCCACAGCGCGGTGAACAAGGTTTTGATCATCAACCGTGAGGTCGTCCCAGGCCGTATCACCGTCGTCTTCGTCGACGAAGTTCTGGGCTTCTAGCCCCAACCAATGGAGGAAAGACAGTGGCCACTCAAATCGACACAGCGCAGCGCGAAATCGTCCTCGTCGAGGACGCCCACATCCGCCCGATGATGGGCAACCAGGTCCTCGAATCGTTGCCATCAAGGCACATCCCGTATTCGCTGGTGGACCCGTACATCCTCGTCCACGAGGCTGAAGTCAAGGTCGATCCGAACCAGGAGGCTCAGGACACCACGCATCCGCACCGTGGGTTCGACAACCTCTGGTACGCGATCACAGGGTCTTCGAGCACCGGCCACAGCACCGGTCCCGGTGGGGCCTTCGAGCGAGCCCGGCTGGACGAGGGATCGCTCTTGTTCATCCGAACCGGTCGCGGCGTCCTGCACGCGGAAGGAATCGGCGACGACGAGCGCCGCGAGGGAAAGGTCACCTCGATGCGAGGCCTTCTCTTCTGGGTGAACCTGGCGCGCAAGGACAAGAACGTCGAGCCGTACGCGAAGGTGGTGCAACCGGACCAGGTGCCTGTCCGTGAGGACGGCGACGCGACCATCCGGGTGCTGGTCGGCGCGGGCTCGAAAGTCGAGCTGGGAACGCCGGGGCTCATCCTTGACGTCCAGCTGCCAAAGGGTGGAACGGTGAACATTCCTGTTCAGGCCGGCTTCAACGGCTTCGTCCACATGCTGGATGGCGAAGCCAGCTTCGGCTCCAACCGAAGCCGGGCGAAGCGCGGGCAGATTGCCGTGCTCGGACCGGGTGGCGTGCTCGCCGTGGAGGAAGCGCAGCCGGGGACGCGGTTCGTGCTCATGGCCGGGAAGCCCTACGGCGAGCAGCCGATCTACAACGGACCGTACGTGGACTAGCGACCGCTAAAGTCGAAACGGCCCGGGTAACGCAACCCGGGCCGTTCGTGACTCGACGGAATCGTTGTGTCAGTCGCCGTTCGGCTCGCCGGTCGACACCCCGTCGACGGTGACCCGGTCGACGTTGTTGGAGCCGACGATGTCGATCAGCACGGACAGAGACGTCACTGTCGCCGTCGAGCTGATCGAGCACGGCCCTGCCGGATTGAAGTCGTAGCAGGATCCGCCGACGCCACCCGCGGCGACGAGGGCATTGGAGAACGTGGCGGTCTGCCACCCAGGGGCGCCGGCCGGGGTCAACGTAACGTTGTTGCACCCCAAGAACGCGATCCCGTTGGCCTGGCCGTCGCCATCGGAGTCGAAGTACAGGTTGAAGCGAGGCGAGCCGCCGTTGCAGACGCCGGTGAACGAGAACGCCAGGTCGCCCAGTGACCCGACCGTTCGACCATTCACGCCATCAACGACCGCCGCCGCGAACGCGAATTGATC
>DASQAU010000104.1:0-6120 GCA_035635595.1 Candidatus Eiseniibacteriota bacterium | reverse complement strand
CGAATAGAATCCGATACGCGCCATATGAGTCAATCGCCGGCGGAGCGCGATGCGCTCCTGAAGGCCATCAAGGTCGAGTTGAAACAGCGGCTCTGGTCTGAACCACGAGCGCGGCCAACTTACGGCCGGTACCTGTCGCTGTTCACTCTCAACCCCGAATGCATGTGGGTCTACGACGTCGAGACGCTGCAAATCCTCGAGGTAAACGAGGCCGCCGTACGTAGATACGGATACTCACGCGACGAGTTCCTCGCGCTCAACATCAAGGCTCTGCGACCAGCCGAAGACGTGCCAAAGCTCCTGGAGCTACTCGCTGATACCCCCAATTTCGATCGCAGCGGACCCTGGCGTCACGTACTGAAGGACGGGACGATCATCCAGGTTCTCATTACGTCGCATTCGGTCAAGTTTGGAGATCGACATGCGCGCTTGGTGATGGCAGAGAGTCTTACTCACAACCCCGACATTGAGATCGAGTGAACCTGACTCCTTGAACTCAGTTCCCCTTCGCCGCCGGCTCCTGCGTTAGGAATTCGACAACCTCCGGGTCCCACTGCTTACCCGAGCCGTCAGAGAGGATGGCCAGGGCCGTTTCAGCCGAATGCCGAGGGCGATAAGGGCGCTCGGTGATGAGGGCATCGAATGAGTCGCACACGGAGACGATGCGAGCCAGGCGAGGTATGCGATCACCCGAGAGGCCATCGGGATAACCGCCGCCGTCGAATCGCTCATGGTGATGGCGGATGATTGGTAGGAGGTTGGCCGCGGAACGTAGGGGCCTGACGATGCTCTCCCCGATGACAGGGTGCTCCTCCATTCGCAACAACTCTTCTGTGTTCAGCGGTCCCGACTTGAGCAAGATCGCGTCTGGCACTGCAATTTTGCCAATGTCGCAGATCATGGACCCGCGATAGAGTGCATCCAGCGCGGCTTCCGGGAGCCGGAGCCGCTTGCCCACGCGGCGCGCAGCATCCGCCACTCGCTGTGCGTGTCCCTGGCTCAGTTCGTCTTTTGCCTCGACGGCGGCCGCCAAGGCGAATATCACTTGCTCGGCGCCATCGAGGGTGTTGTATGTCGACTTCAAGCGCAGTGCGCTGCGGACCCTGGCGACCAGTTCCACTCGATCGACAGGCTTGGTCAGGAAGTCGTCCGCACCGGCTTGCAGGGCCATCACCCGATCATTCGTCTGGTTGAGGGCAGTGATCATCACCACCGGTAGCAGACGGCCACCGGGCATCGCCTTGATTCGCCTGCAAACTTCGTAGCCATCCATTCCCGGCATCTGAACGTCAAGCAGGACTAGGGAGGGGGGCTCGGAAGTGATGAGTTGGAGTGCTCTCGTCCCATTGTCCACAGAGCGGACCTCGCAAGCGACGTCCGCCAGACATGCCTCTATGAGGTCGCGGTTCGCCGCATTGTCGTCAACCACCAGAACGATAGGTTTGGTCGGCGACGTTGCAGCGGCCGGCGGCTCCTCTTCGGTGGCTGCAGTCGCATCGTGTGTTGGCCTTGGCCAAGCTGCAGGAGTGAGCGCCGTCACAAGTTGAGAGGCACTCGAGTAGCGATCTTCCGAGGCTTTTGCCAGGCCCTTCCGCAGCACGTCCTCCACGTGAGCCGACAGCTCGCCTGTGAGTTCAATAGTCGAAGGCATGGAGTCCTGCAGGTGCGAAATGAGAGTCGCAGCGGGCGTAGGTCCCTGAAATGGAACACGCCCGGTCAGCATTTCGTAAGCCACAACCGCTATTGCGTAGCGATCAGCCGCGGGCCCGGTCGAGTCGCCTTTCGCCTGCTCCGGCGCCATATATTCAGGCGTCCCCAGGACGTATCCGGTGGCAGTCAATCGTCTTGCCGCATCCGCCATCCTGGCCAACCCAAAGTCAGCCAGGATCGGCGTGCCGTCCTTTTGTATGAGGATGTTGGAAGGTTTGATGTCGCGATGGAGGACGCCCCGAGCATGTGCGTAGTCGATTGCGTTAGCCACTGGTCGCAAAATCCTCACGACGTCCTCGAGATGCATCGGAGAGCCAAGCTGGTCTTCCAGCGTTCCACCTTCGACGAGTTCAAGTACGAGGTAAGTGATTCCTTTCTCTTGACCAAAATCGAAGACTTCCAGGATGTTCGGGTGCTTCAGCCGTGCAACCATCCTGGCTTCCTGCTGGAAACGCTGGAGGTAAGCGTCATCTTCGGCGAAAAACTCAGGCAGAACCTTGATCGCGACCTGGCGGTCGAGACCAACGTGCTGGGCTCTGTAGACGGTCGCCATTCCGCCCCGGCCAATCCGCTCCAAGACCTTGTACGCCCCGAGGGACATGCCTTCGATCGAGTTCACGTTTGCCCGTCGCTCAGGCTCGAAAAGCGGAGCTCGAGGGGGTGGCATTGGCCTGGGCATCGCATTACAGGCCGACTTAACACCTGGCGATCACAATAACGTCACTGCGGCCGAGATCGAGCTAATTAGAAGACGATGACTTGACACGGCCGGTCGGGCCGAAAGGTTACGAGGCCCTCTTGTCACTAACGAAGCGGACGACCCTCAGTTAAGTTTTGCTGCGATGCCCGTCCAGCTGGGCGACACGGGCTTCCCAGTAACCGAGGCGCTGGCGGAATCTCTCGGCCTGCGCGACGACGACCGGCACGTTGGTCAGCTCGACCTCCCGGCGGACCTCGTCCGACTGGGTGTTCATGAGCTGGCGAATGCGGTCGAGCACCTTCTCCTCCATGGCCAGGATCTCGGTATAAATTTGGCGCCAGTAGAGCGCGTGCTCGAGCGACGCGGATTCAGGCACGCCTTCGCCGTCCATCGCCTGGGTCCAGTCACCGCCGCGCTTGGCGGCAACAACGTCAGGCCGCGCGCGGACGGGCCGGGTCCTCTCCATGCTTTACGAATACAACCCCCGGCGTAAAAAGATCAGCAACATTTCACATTGGTAGATCTCCGCACGGTCGCTTGCTCAGTCGGTGCGGAACACCAGTGAGTAGCCGCGGCCCGGCTTGTTGACGAGGTCAACCGGGATGCCAAGGTCGACCAGGATCTTGCGGAGCCGGCGCACGTAGTTGCGCACCTCCTCCGGAAACAGGGCGGGGTCGGCCCATGCCTGACCAAGAATTTGGGTCGTGGTGAAGAAGCGATGTGGGTGGTCAAGCAGGAATTGAAGGAGCTGAAACTCCCTTTTGGTCAGCGCCACCTCACGGCCTTTGTGACGGACCATGCGGCCGGCGGGGTCCAGCCATAACCCCTGGAGCTCCCACAGCCGGCGGTACCAGAGGTCCAGACGCTCCTGGTATCCATCCATCTGGCTCTCGATGATTTCCAGATCTACAGCCGCGGCCTTCTGTGCAGGAGGCGACAGGCTGACCATGTCGCGGCGCACCCGGCTGAGGATCCCCCTTTTGAACTCGAGCAGATCCGCATAGATGCTCATCCAGTGGCGCGCGTCTTCCCATCTGGTGGTCGCGATGTCCTCTCCCTCGAGGGGACGGGATGGGCCCCGGCGGTCTACGGGCCGGCGGCCCGTGGCGCGGGCCTTCAGTTTCTCTCCACTTCCCTTCGCCAAGCTGCGCTAAGCATCGCAAAGATCAGGGGGAGTTGCCAGGCTACTCGAGAAAGAGCTCCAGCACGCAGCCGCGGTTAGGTGTAGTGTCGTCCTTGGCCCCGAGGGACACGTTCGACGGAGTCGGAGTTGGTCGCAAGACCAGGTCCGGAGCCGACGAGGCGATCCGTTGGGGTCATTTCTTTTCCTCTGGCAGGCTCAGCCGGACGCGGGTCCCTGCAGCAGCTTCGCTCTCGATCTCGAGCGTGCCGCCGTGCGCGGCGGCGATGTCATGCGCGATCGCCAGACCGAGGCCTGAACCATTCGAGTCGGCGCCTTTCACGAATCGCTCAAAGACATGCGGCAGCAGCTCTGGGGGGATTCCCTCACCAGTGTCGGCGACGGTCGTTACAGCCTGATCGCCCGATCGGCTGAGCCCCACCTTGATCGAGCCGCCAGGCGGGGTGTGGCGGATCGCGTTCGAAAGCAGGTTGCCGATCACGCTTCGGATCCGCGCGGGGTCGACGTCGATTGGCGGAAGGTCCGGGGCGAGGTCTGACTCGAGAGCGAGGCCACCCGCATCGGCTTGTGGCTTGAACGATTCCACAGTGTCGGCGAGCAGGGCGGCAAGGTCAGTCGGCTCTTTGTTCAGGACCAGGCTGCCGGCATCAGTGAGCACCAGCGTGCGCAGGTCCTCGACCAGCCGGTCTAACGCTGCAGTCGCGTCGAGGATAGGAGCCAGGTGTGCGGCGTCGGCCGGATACATTCCATCCGCAATCGCCTCGACCTGGCCGCGGATGACTGAAAGTGGCGTGCGCAACTCGTGCGTGACGTCGGCCAGAAAGCTGCGTCGCTGCTCGTCAATGGTCTTCAGTCGCGCCGACATCGAGTTGAAAGCCCGGGCGACCGAGCGGATGTCCGCCGAGCCCCATTCCGGTACCTGCGCCGAGTAGTCGCCCGATTCGATTCGGCGGGCGGCGTCGATCAGGTTGTTCATCGGCCGCGTCATCCGCCGCACGCCGCCCGAAACAGCGACTGCGATCAGGATGATGACGATCAAGATTGGAAAGGCGACGAATGGGTGAAATTCGCCGCCACCCCGCCCAAATACGGCTCCGGCGAGAATGCCCGCAAGGAGTGCGACGACAAGCGTGGTGACCACGAAGCATCCGATCCAGCGGATGAATGGCGGAGGGCCATAACCGCGGCCCCAGCGTTGAGGTGGGAACGGTTCGCCCTCCGGCCACCAGGGCGGGCGACGGCCAGGCGGGGGTCCCCAGCCGCGCCCTGGGCTCATCGCTCGGGCGGCTCGGCGAATCGGTAGCCGACGCCGAAAACCGTGAGGATGAATCGGGGCGATCGCGCGTCGGGCTCGACCTTCTTGCGCACGTTCTTGATGTGCGCATCAATCGCCCGTTCGTACGACTCGAAGGCGACTCCTCGGACAGCGTTGAGGAGCTGTGCGCGCGTGAATACCCGGCCCGGTTGACGTGCCATGGTCGCCACCAGCTGGAATTCCGTCCTGGTCAGGTCGACCCTACGGCCGGCGAACCTGGCTTCCATCCGGGCCACGTCCAGCTCCACGTCTGAGCCCACTCGGATGACGTCTGAAGGCGAATGCAATCCCTCCGCGCGGCGCAGCACCGCACGCACTCGCGCCACCAGCTCCTTGGGACTGAATGGCTTGGTCAGGTAGTCGTCCGCCCCCAGCTCCAGGCCCACGAGCTTGTCGGACTCCTCCGTGCGAGCCGTGAGCATGATGATCGGCACCTCGCCTTCCCGCCTCAGCGCGCGAGCTACGTCCAGCCCATCGATCCCTGGCAGGCCCAGATCGAGGACGACGAGGTCGGGCCGGCCAGTGCGCGCCGAGCGCAATGCCGACGGGCCATCGGACGCGACGAGCACGGTGAACCCACCGTGCTCGAGATAGTCGCGGACGAGCTGGACGATCCGAGGCTCGTCATCCACCAAAAGGATGGTCGCCACGGCGACCATCCTAGTTAGTGACAAGTCGCTAAACCGTGGTTCGGTCAGGCGGCGGCGGCGGCGGTGTTGTCTGTGTGCCGGACGGCTGCTCGCCGTGGGCCCGCTTGTGCCATTCCTGCATTCGCTCGTCGATACCTGGCGGCACGCCGTGGCCGTACCCACCCTTGTAGCCCCATCCGCCGCCCCAGTGCCTGCGTCCGAAGAAGACGAGGCGGAACAGCCAGAACAGCCCGAACAGGATGAACAGGAACCAGATCAGGCCGAAGAACCCGCCGAAGTGCGGGCCGTAGCCGTAGTAGTACGGAGGCACCACGGCCGTGCCCTCGGGCACGTGGGTGGCCAGGCCCTCCGACCATCCGACGTTGTAGGCGATCACGCCGACGATGGCCAGCACGATCACTGTGATCACCAGCCCGATAAATCCGAACCCGCGTCTCATGTCCAAACTCCTTTGAAAATCTGCTGCCGCGTGCAGATCTCATGTTTGGGGGGAGTTGTGCGCGAGTTGTGAACACCTGATGAGTAAATATGAGAGGAAACCCGGATGGTTTCCTCTCATCGCGCGTGCGGCTCCGCCCCAGGCGCTGCTCTCCTTCCGGTATAA
>DASQAU010000103.1:0-1599 GCA_035635595.1 Candidatus Eiseniibacteriota bacterium | reverse complement strand
TGAGGTTGCGGCGTGGATTCGACACCTTCGCGCGGCGGCGCATCGGCGCCAGACGCCCAACGACCCGGGGTCACCAGGAGGCACACGCCCAGCGCCACTGCGGCTTTCTGTCGTCGTGTTCGCACTCTTGAAGCGTCCCGAGAGCGGTAGAGTACCACTATCGCCTCCGGTGGAGTTGACCCGATTTGGTGGACACCCACGCTCAGTCAGATGGGCGTAGAAAAGGTGGCCACATGTCGAAGATGGAAACGAAGCGGAGCCGGCGCGTCCACACGCGCGAGTTCAAGGCTGAGGCGGTAGCGCTGGTGCGAACGGGCGGGCGAAACGCCGGCCAAGTCGCGCGGGAGCTCGGGCTTGCAGACAGCCTCGTGCGTACGTGGGTACGTCAGGCCGAGGTGGACGCGGGGAAGGGACCAGCCGGTGCGCTCACCACGGCAGAGAAGGAGGAGCTGTCGCAGCTGCGACGGGAGGTGAAGGTCCTCCGAATGGAGCGAGAGATTTTAAAAAAGGCGGCCACCTTCTTCGCCAAGGAGAGCGCGTGAAGTTCGCGTTCATCTCCGAGGAGAAGGTGGCCTTCCCCGTCGCTGTGCTCTGCCGCCTCCTGGCCGTTTCTCCAAGCGGCTTCTACGCCGCGCAGGGGCGTCCCCGGTCGCTGCACGCTCGTCGCGATGACAAGCTCACGGAGCAGGTGGTGGGAGCCCACGCGGCAAGCAAGGGTCGGTACGGCAGCCCGCGCGTGCACGCCGAGCTCAAAGCCGCCGGCGAATGTGTGGGCCGCAAGCGCGTGGCCAGGCTGATGCGCGAGAAGAAGCTGGCAGCGCGTATGCGGCGCCGTTTCCGCACGACCACCGACTCGAAGCACGACTTCCCGATCGCGCCGAACGTGCTCGAGCGGGACTTCACGGCGAGCGCTCCCGATCGGGCGTGGGTGACCGACATCACGTTTCTCTGGACGGCCCAGGGCTGGCTGTACCTGGCCGTGATTCTGGACCTGTTCTCGAGGCGCGTGGTGGGGTGGGCGACGAGCCAGAACGTGGACCGCCACCTCGCGCTCGCCGCGCTGGACACAGCGCTGGCGCGGCGGCGTCCAGCCGCGGGCCTCGTCCACCACTCCGATCGCGGCAGCACGTACGCGAGCAGCGACTACCGAAAGGCCCTGAACGCCAGAGGCTTCGAGTGCAGCATGAGCCGGAAGGGAGATTGCTGGGACAACGCCGTCGCTGAGAGCTTCTTCTCGACGCTCAAACGCGAGCTCGAAGGAATCGATGACTTCGAGAGCCGCGCCGGTGCCACACTGTCGATCGGCGACTACATCGACGGCTTCTACAACATCCAACGCCGCCATTCGGCGATCAACTACACCAGCCCTGTCGAGTTCGAGCTGATACATTCCGTGAAGAGAGCAGCAGCGTAACGAAACCGTCCATCAGATCGGGTCAACCCCAACCTTCATCCGCCTGACGGAGGGCCCAGGGGGGCAACCCTGGGTCCTCATCCTTCGCCTGCGCTCGGCCGTCTACGCCAGGCTCGCCGTCACCGCGAGTTTTGTCACGGACCTATTCGGCCACGGCTCGGAGGTCAGATCTCCTCGGATCCAGG
>DASQAU010000102.1:0-13516 GCA_035635595.1 Candidatus Eiseniibacteriota bacterium | reverse complement strand
TCGTGCTGGTCGCGCTTGCCTTCCTGGGAGTCAGGTCGATCCCCGCGCTGGTCGCGCTGCCGCTTGTCGCCGGCGTCGCGGCCACATGCTTCACCCAGTACGCCCGGCTCGGACGCGGATGGTCGCGGCTGCCCGGAATGCTGGTTCGCAGGCGACGAAGGTACGGAGCGTATCTCGCGCACCTGGGCCTCGCCGTCCTCGTGACAGGGATCGCCGCCTCTCATTTCTGGCAGCAAGAGAAGGCCGTGACCCTCGCGCCCGGGGAGCACGTAACTGTCGCGGGCTACACCCTGACCTATTCCGGCTCCGAATCGCGCCAGCTGGCCGACCACACGGAGCTCGTCGGTTTGATGCAGTTCGGCACGTCCACGCTCGAGCCCGGGCGAGCTACGTACGCCGGGCTCGGCGGGCAGTCGCTGACCCACGTCGCGATCAGCACCACGCCCCTGGCCGACGTCTACGTGGTGCTCACCGGGATCGATGAGGCCGGTTCGGCTTCGTTTCGAATCTTCGTCAATCCGCTGGTGACGTGGATCTGGGCCGGCGGGGCGATCATCATCGTCGGCGTGGTGCTGGGCAATGCCGGCGAACGGGCAGCTGAGCTCGCGGCTGTGAGGCGGCGCGTGCCCGCGTTGGCCAGATGACGCTCGTCGTCGCGACGCTGCTGCTTTTCGCCGCCGGGCCGTTCGTGCTGTGGCCTTTGATCCGAACGCCGGCGGAAGAAATCAGATGAGCATCCTCGTCGCCAATGGGTTGACCCACTGGTTCGGCTCAGATGTCGCGATCGAGTCGATCGACCTCACCATCGACACCGGCGAGCACATGGCGGTGCTGGGTGAGAACGGCGCGGGAAAGACGACACTGCTTCGCATCCTCGCCACCGCCGCGCGCCCGACCTCGGGCCGGCTGGAGATCATGGGGCTCGACGCCCTTCGGGAGCGAAGGCGTTTGCGGCGCAGGATCGGCTTTGTCGCACACGCGCCCGGGCTTTACCCGGCGCTTTCCGCCGTCGAGAACCTGGACTTCTTCTGCACGCTGCACGGGGTGAGCCGTGCCCGGGTCCCAGAAGTTCTCTCGGTGGTCGGCCTCAGCGAAGTGGCGCGCCGGCCGGCGGGGCAGCTGTCGCGCGGCATGCAGCAGCGGCTGGCGATCGCCCGCGCGATCCTTCACGATCCAAAGCTCCTGGTCCTGGACGAACCAGATGCCAGCCTCGGTTCAGACGGAGCTGACCTGCTGACCACCGTGATGCGGGATCGCACCGTCGTCCTCGCGACGCACGACCACGCGCTCGCCAACCGGCTGTGCCAGCGGACGCTCGTCCTGCGGCACGGCCGATCGGTCGGCACCGCGACCCGGCTGCACATCGTCCAGTGAGCAACACGATCGCCGTCGCGCTCGCAGTGGCACGCAAAGACCTGAGGGCAGAGTGGCGGACGCGTGAGCTCGTGCCGGCGCTGGCGCAGTTCGTGGTCCTCGCGCTGGTCATCGCCAACTTCGGCTTTCAGATCGATTCGCGCAACGCGCCGATGATCGCGCCGGGGGTGCTTTGGATGGCCCTGGTGTTTGCGGGCCTGGTCGCCTTCGGCCGCACTTTCGCCGCTGAGCGCGAGCAAGCGTCGCTCGAGGCCATGCTGATGACGCCGGCATCGCCGGTTGCGATCTTCGCAGGCAAGGCGCTGGCCGCGACCCTCCTGCTTGTCGGTTGCGAGGCCGTGCTGCTGCCTGCCCTCACTTTGTTTTTCGGCACGCCGTTGTCCGTCCCGATCATCGCCGCTGTGCTCCTGGCGACGATCGGGATGGCAGCGCTGGGCTGCCTGTTCGCCGCGATGGTGGCTCGTGTCCGGGCGCGCGAGCTGCTGCTTCCGCTGCTCACGCTGCCGCTGTGGATTCCTTTCATCGTCGCGGGCGGCCAGGCGGTACAGGTGGCGATGGGTGCGAGCGGGACCTACGACCAGGCCCTGGCCCTGCTCATCGACTTCGACATACTGTTCGTGGTGCTCACCTCCCTCGCCGCACGGTTTGTGCTCGATGAATAAGTACGAAAAAGGAGCACTTGGTGCGGTGGCGCTGATGCTGCTTGCGGCCGGCGCCATCTTCTTCTTCGCTCCTACCGACGCACTCCAAGGTCCGGTGCAGCGGATCTTCTACCTGCACGTGAGCTCGGCCATCGCCGCCTACGGATGCTTTGCCGTGGTCCTGCTGGGCGGTGCCATTTACTTGAGGAACGAGAGCCTCGCCGCGGACCGGCTCGCGCGCGCAGGCGCAGTCGTGGGGTTGGTTTTCACCACCGTCTGCCTGGTCATGGGCATGCTGTGGGCCAAGCCGATCTGGGGCACTTTCTGGACCTGGGACGCGAGGCTCACGTCGACCCTCGTGCTCTGGATCATCTATGCCGGTTACCTGCTCGTCCGGCGTCTCGCCGAGCCTGGGCGCCAGGCGGCGCGCTTTGCCGCCGTGGTCGGAATCTTCGGTTTCGTCGACGTGCCGGTCGTGCACTTCAGCGTCACGTGGTGGCGGACAGTGCACCCCGGGCCGATCATCGTCAACGACGCCTTGCCGCCCGAGATGCTCGCGACATTCTTCTTCACGATGGCGTGCACGCTGGTGCTGGCCGCGGTGATGATCGCCATCCGATACCGCCTCGAGATGCTCGCCGACGGGCCCGTGACGGCGGCTGCCATCCATGCGCAGGTGGTCAGCGCTCCGCGCGAGCCGGAGCCGGTTCCTTGAGCTATCTCCTCATCGCGTATGCGTTCGCGGTGGTGGTCTTGGGCGGCTATCTGGCCTGGTCCCTGCGCCGTCTGCGCGAGCTCGAAAAGCAACGACTCGAGCGCTGATCGTCGGCGGCGGCCCGGCCGGCGACGCGGTCGCCGCAGGGCTGAGAGATGGGGGTTTCGCCGGCGAGATAGTGCTGGTGGGCGCGGAATCTGTGATGCCGTACGAGCGTCCGCATCTCTCCAAGGGATATCTCGTCGGCACGGTGGCGCGGGATCGCCTGGGCTTGCGGCCGGGCGGGCAGTATCGCGAGCTGGGAGTCGAGCTGATGTTGGGTGAGCGGGTCGCTGAGATTGGAGCGGAACGCCACGCCGCCGAGCTCGACTCCGGGCGAACCGTCTCCTGGGACCTCATCTGCATCGCGACCGGCTCGTCGGCGCGGAGACTCGCAGGTTTCGAGGAACGAGGCCTTTACTTGCGAGAGCTGGCCGACGCTGACGCGCTGCGGGAAGTGCTCACCGAGGGCATGCACATCAACATCATCGGTGCGGGTTTCATCGGCTGCGAGGTGGCGGCGGCGGCAGCTCAACGGGGCTGCTCGGTCCGAGTCTACGAAACGCTCGCGCAGCCGCTCGCCCGTGTCTTGGGCCTTGAGCTGGGAGCGTACGTCGCCGATGTGCATCGAGCGCACGGGGTGGGTGTGCACCTCGGAGTCGAAACGCTGCCGGAGCTGCCGGCGCCGGTCGTCGTCGGCATCGGATCTGAGCCGCGCATCGAGCTTGCCAAGGCCGCCGGACTCCACGTCGAGCAGGGCATCGTGGTCGACGAAGACGGTCGCACTTCAGCACCCGACATTTTCGCGGCCGGTGACGTGACGCGGTTCTGGAGCCGCCTGTATGAGACGTGGCTTCGCGTCGAGCATTTTCAGACCGCGCAGCGACAGGGCTTCGCCGTCGGGCGGGCGATGGCCGGCACCGGCGACGCCTACTCGGAGGTGCCCTGGTTTTGGTCCGACCAGTACGACCTGAACCTGCAGTACGCGGGCGCCGCGCTGGCCTGGGACGAGATCGTAGTTCGAGGTTCGCTCGGGATTCCTCCGTTCACAGCGTTCTACCTGGATGCCGGGCGACTCATCGCGGCGGCCGGCATCAACGACCACCACACAGTCGCTCGCGCGCGCCGGGTGATGGAGGCGCGCGCGGCCATCACGACGGATCAGCTGGCGGATCCCCGCTTCGATCTTCGACGAGCGCTTCCCTGAGCTTCGGCGCGAGACCAGCCACGATCCTCTCGGTCAGCCCCCACACGACGCTCTCCTCGTGCGCCAGGTAGCGGAACCGCCACTGATCGTCTGACTCGAGCCAGGCGCTGTCGTCCAGCAGGCGCTCGAGCGGGATCGCGAGCACGCCATCAAGCTCCCTCTCGTCGTGCACGAAGGGCAGCTTCGGGTCTGGCAGGTGGGCGACGAACGGCACGACCGAGAAGTTCGAGACCGCGGCGTAGATCGGCTCCCCGGCGCCAAGGGGGGCCAGCCGCCCGAGGGCGACGCCTATCTCCTCCTGGACCTCCCGCTGGGCGGCCTCCCAGGCCGACTCCCCCGGCTTCACCCCGCCGCCCGGCAGGGCGACCTGCCCCGGATGGTCCCTGAGGTCCGCCCGGCGCCTCACGAAGGGCACCATCCAGCGCCCCCCATGCCGGTAGAGCACGAAGACGACAGCGGCCGGCCGGGCGCCCTTCCTGAAATCGCCCCAACCGTCGATTGGGGTGAACAGGTGTTCGAGCCGGTCGAGGAAATCGCTCAATTCGGTCACTTCTGAACTCGCGGGAGCCAGTAAGCTAAGAAAGGTAGCTGAGCATGATCGATCACACGAGCAGCCGAATCGAGCAGCAGGAGACCGCGCTTCGCCGGCAAAACCGGCGCCGGTACGCCTTCCAGCGCATGCTGGAGGCCACCGACCGGGTCCTCTGGCGCCTCGAGGAGATGAACCGGGACGGGGTCAAGACGGTGCCGGCGCGGGTCCGGGCCGAGCTCCGGGGAGTGGTCGAGACGATGCCCAATCACGTCCGGGAGCCGCTGCGAGACGGCGGCCAGGTGCAGGACACGCTGGACAGCCTTTTCGAGGTTCAGGAACGGCTCTTCAGATGGCGGTACCCGGACTGGCAGGACGTCGAGCCTGACGGCGACGGCACCGACGACTTCGACTACGCCAGCTAGAGACCTGTCGCAGCGATAAGCGCCAGGTCGGTCGCGTATGCGGTCAGAAAGCCGAGCAGCAGGCCCCAGGCGAAGCCGGGCGGTGTGTTGAGCTTGCGGCCGAGGTTGAACAGCTCGTTCAGCACGTACAGCAGCGCGCCGGCCGCGACCGCAAGAAACGCGACCGAGAAGTAGGGAGAGCTCGCCAGGTAACCGATCCACGTCCCTACAAAAGTAGGGCCGCCGCCGATTAGTCCAGCCAAACCCAGAAAACGCCAGGAGGCGGGCTTCGCTTCGGTGGTCATCGGGGCTGCGATCCCGAACCCTTCGGTGATGTTGTGCAGCGCGAACCCGGCTGCCAGCACTCCGGTGAACGCGATCGCGCCGACATGCGCGGACTCGCCGATCGCGAGCCCTTCAGACAGGTTGTGCAGCCCAAGCCCGGTCGCGATCGCCAACGAAAGGGACCGGGGGCTTGGCGTGGCCGTTCCATGTCTGAGGTGGCTGAAGATGGTGCGGTTGAAGTAGACAAGACCTAGCAGGCCGGCCGCGACACCACCCCCGAAGATCAGCGCCATCGCCGCGAAAGAGGAGCTGTTGCCGTGCGCCATGGCAGCCTCGACAGGTTCGCCTGCGTGGCTGAGGATGTCCCAGAGGAGGAAGACCAGGATCCCGGTAGCGAAAGCGTTGAGGAATCCCTGGACATACTTGGGAAGCCCCCGCAGCCGCGCCACCGGCAGGCCCAAGAAAATGGTGCCGCCGGCGATCGCACCCAGCAAGACGATGGTCGCCTGGTTCATCGGACGTGGGACACTGTGTTAGCCGGTGCAAAAGCCACGATTAGGTAAGTCTAATTCGACGCCTCCATCGGAGGTGGTGTCGCACTACCTCGAGGCCATCTATTACATGTGGTCGGAGGGAGAGCCGCTGCGCAGCGCGCGCCTCGCCGACTGGCTTGGGGTGAGCCGTCCAACGGTGACCGTGGCCGTGCGGCGGATGACCGGGTACGGCATGGTGCGCATGAACCGGCGCAAGGAGATCGAGCTCACGGCCAAAGGCCGGCGCATGGCCGAGGCGATCGTGCGGAGGCACCGGATCATGGAGCGGTGGCTCACGGACGGGCTCGGCCTGGACTGGGTCACGGCGGACACCGAGGCCGCGCGGCTCGAGCACGCGGTTTCAGAGGTGGTTGAGGAGCGCCTCTACGAAGTGCTCGGGCGGCCGGGAACCTGCCCGCATGGCAATCCGATCCCCGGCTACTCGGAGGCCGCGGCCAACGAGATGCGGCTCGCGAACCTGGAGGCCGGCGCGCGCGCCTCCATCACTCGCGTGTCCGAGGTCGCCGAGCGCGAGGCGCCCCTACTTCTCGCCTACCTGCACGAACGCAAGCTCGTGCCAGGGCGTGAGGTGTCGGTGGTCGAGGTCGACGGTGTCGCCGGCACACTGCGCATCAAGGCCGGCGGCCGTGAGCTCACATTGAGTCACGAGACGGCCGGCAAAGTATGGGTGGTCCCAGCCGCCAGATAGTCCTGGTTTTACTCCGAGCGAGGTTGGCCAGAGGCTAGGCCGTCTGCGGGGAGGTGCAGAACGCGCAGCGCCGGGCGTCGATCGGGATCTCGCTCAAGCACTCTGTGCACTTTTTCGTCGTGGGGTCGGCGGGCGGTTCCTTGCGGGAACGTGCAACGAGCGCCGTGTAGGGCACGACAACGAAGAAGTAGATGACCGCCCCGATGATCACAAAGGCGAGCACGGCGTTGATGAAATCGCCGTACAGGAACTTGCTGTTGTTGATCGTGAAGGTGAGATTCGAGAAGTCGGGCTTGCCGAACAAAGCCGCCACAAGGGGGGTCACCAGGTCCTTGACAAACGCCGTGATCACCGCGCCGAACGCGACGGCGATGACAACAGCGACCGCGAGCTCGACGACGTTGCCCCTCAGCAGGAATGCCTTGAAGCCCTTCATTTCCGAATGCTCTCCTTATCAACCGTCCGAAACCGACAGCACGACCTTCCCGAACTGCTCCGCCGCGTCGAGCCGTTCCAATGCGGCTCTTACGTCGGACAACGGATAGATGCTGTCAACTACTGGACGCAGGCCGCCATCGATCGCTTTGAGCACCGCCTCGAACTCGTCCGCGTTACCCATTGTCGAGCCGAGCAGGCCCGCGTGGCGAAAGAAAAGCCGCGGCATCGTGATCTCCGCCTTGACTCCCGACGTCGAGCCGCAGGTCACGACCCTTCCTCCCATCGCGAGCGAGCGCATGGACTCATCGAGCGTGGCGGGGCCGACGTGCTCGAACACGACGTCGACACCATCGCCGGTCGCCTGTCGCACCGGCTTGCTGAAATCCGACGAATCGAACACCGCCTCGGCGCCGAGCCCGAGCGCGCGCTGCCGCTTCGACTCTGACCGGCTGGTCGCCAGGACGCGCGCGCCGAGGTGCTTCGCGATGCTGATCGCCGCCACCGCCACGCCGGCGCCGGCGCCCACGACGAGGACAGTCTCGTCGGCGCGCAGCTGGGCTCGGGTGGTGAGCATCCGCCAGGCCGTCAAGAAGGTGAGCGGAAACGCGGCGGCCTCGGTCCAGGACAGGGCGGCCGGCTTGCGGAAGACGTTGCGCGCGTCGATGTGGATCAGCTCGCAGGCGGTACCGTCCGCATGCTCGCCAAGGACTCCGAAGCGCGGGCACTTTACGTTCTGACCCGCGCGGCACCACTCGCACTCCCAGCAGCAGAGGGTGGGGAAGAGGACGACCTCGTCGCCCGGACGCCACGCAGGATCGCCGCTGGACTGGACGACTCCGGCGCCGTCTGCCGCGATCACGCGTGGAGGCGTGATTCGCTGGGCTCCGTGCGCCAGCCACAGGTCCAGGTGGTTGAGAGAGGCGGCCTTGATGGCCACCGCGACCGCGCCTGGCGCTGCCTCGGTCTTGGGCCGTTCGCGAATTCGAACGCCTGCCGGGCCTAGCGGCTCCTCATACACGGCGGCCCGGCCCTGGCTCAAAATGGCGCCAGCGCCAGCATCGGCAGGGGTCATTTGCGAAACTTAACCAGAATCTCGGCAAGCGGGGTGCGACCGCAACCTAAACTTCGAAATCTCGTTTCAAGGGCTATGCGGGTATTGGTTTTTGCCGTCACCTTCCTCTTGCTGTTCCTGTTCGGCGTGCCCGCGCAGGCGTCTCAAGCGGAGCCTCCCGGCCAGAAGTCGGGGAAGTACACGCGATGGTTCTATCCAAGCCAGATGAGCTACGGGCCGATCGAAGACGGGACCGGCAACATCGGAACCGGGCCGTCACCCGGCGCGTTCCTGACCCTTCCGTTCATGGGCCCCCACTACATCACGTCGCTGTTCGACCACTGCTATCCCACCTACGGCACGGACAACCGTCTATGCCGCTACGACGGCACGACCGTATCGGCGAGCGTGGGAGGCGCCGATCCGACATTTGACGCCGGGTTTGCACAGACGCCCGGGCGCCAGGACTATCTCTACTACGACGGTCACGACGGTTACGACTACGGCCTTTACTTCGAGCCGGTGGCAGCCGCCGCGAGCGGCACCGTCATGCTCGCGAACTGGCTGGATCCCAACTGCCACTCTTGCTTGAGCGGTCAGACCATCGAGATCAACCACGGCAACGGGCTGCTGACCTTCTATGGGCACCTCTCGCAGATCAAGGTTTCAAAGGGGCAGCACGTCTCACGCGGCCAGGTCATCGGCATCTCCGGAATGACTGGAAGCGCGACCGGGCCCCATCTCCACTTCGGGGTCTACAACATTCACCGCAGCCAGACTCCGGTCGACCCGTACGGGTGGTCAGGGTCGTATCCCGATCCCTATCAATGGGACCAGGGGGACCTCTGGCTCACGGGCTCACCTCGATTCGCGGACATTCCTATGCCGAAGGTGAGCGTGAGCGCGACGGTGAACCCGGCGGACCCGACGGCGATCGACGTCTCGTGGTCGAGCCCGGGCAGCGGCAACACCTTCAACGTGTATGTGGTGATGCAGGACGGGACGATGAAGCTGTGGAGCGCCAACTCCGGTGCGGGCTCCGGCGTCTTTCGGGGGCGGCATGGCCAGAGCTACTGGTTCTGGGCTTCGGTGACGACCGGACTGGGGTGGAGCGATGCACGCGGGTCCACCCTGGTCCCCGTGCCTGTGATCAACCACGGCGAGGCTCAATAACCACCAGCCTTAGACTTACTCGGTCTTGATCGCCGAGGCCTTGAAGGGCAAGACCATCCTGGTCACCGGCAGCACCGGCTTCCTGGGCAAGTCGATCGTCGAGAAGTGCCTGCGCTCGATTCCCGAGGTCGGCCGGCTCAACCTCGCGATCCGGTCGAGCGCTCGCCGACCGGCTGCGGAGCGCCTCGAGAAAGAGGTCCTGTCGAGCCCGGCTTTCAAGCGCCTCAAGGAAGAGCTGGGTGAGGACGCCTTCGCCAAGCTGGTCGCCGAGAAGGTTGGGGTCGTCGAGATCGACCTCGGCCGCGATGGCCTGGGGTTGAACGACAGCGGCCGCGAACAGCTGCGGGCATGCGAGATCGTGATCCACTCGGCCGCCGCGGTTGAGTTCGACAATCCCGCCGACCTCTCGGCGCAGACCAACCTGCTGGGTGCGGCGCGCATGGTGGAGGCGCTCAAGGCGACAGGCGCCAGGCCGCATCTCGTCCACATCTCGACCGCCTACGTCGGCGGCATGCTGCGCGGCCTGGTACGCGAGGAGGCTCCTCTCGACCCAGGTCTGAACTGGCGGAACGAGGCGCAGGTGCTCGCGAACCTGCGGGGCCCGGTGGAGGAAGAGTCGCGGCGCCCGGAGATCCTGAACAAGCTTGGGCGCGAAGCGCGCTCGCGGATGGGACCGGCCGGGACGCCCGCGGTCGCCAGGGCCACCGAGCGCCTGCGCGATCGATGGGTCAAGGACCGCCTGGTCGAACGGGGCAGGACCCACGCTCGCTCCATGGGCTTTTCCGACATCTACTCGTTCACCAAGGCGATGGCCGAGCACGCCGTCGTCGAGCTCCACGGCGACATCCCGCTGTCGATCGTGCGGCCGTCGATCATCGAGAGCGCGCTGGAGGAACCGTTTCCCGGATGGCTCGAAGGCTTTCGCATGGCAGAGCCGCTCATCCTCGCCTTCGGGCGCGGCATCCTGCGCGATTTCTCCGGGCTGCCCGATTCGGTGCTCGACATCATCCCCGCGGACTTCGTCGTCAACACTGTGCTCGCGGTCGCCGCGAGCCCGCCGCCAGACACCAAGCCGCGTGTCTACCACGCCGCTTCGGGGAGTCGCAATCCGCTGCGCTTCCGGGGCATGGCCGACGCCGCAGGCCGCTACTTCGGCAAGAATCCCCTGCGCGACCGCTATGGCCAGGCGATCGGGACTCCGACCTGGACCTATCCGACCCGCGAGGAGCTCGCGACGCGAGCGCGAACCGCGCTTCGCTTTGTCGAAGCCGCCCAGTGGGTGGTCGAGCGGCTGCCCCTTGGCGCAAGCGTCGCCGACCTGTCCGACGAGCTGAACGCCGAGCGCGAGCGCCTCGACCGCGGCGTGAATCTGATCCAGCTGTACGGCGTCTACACCGAGGTCGACTGCATCTTCGATACGCGCAACCTCATGTCGATCTGGGAGAAGGTGCCCGAATCCGAGCGCAAGATCTTTCCGTTCGATGCTGCTCTGTACGACTGGGAGCACTACTTCCAGGACGTGCACTTTCCGACCGTGGTCCGCATGTCAAGAGCCGAGACTGCCGCGCGCAAGGGCAAGCAGCCCAGCGGCAGCACCACGCCGAAGCCCGAGTCGAGCTCGGTGCGCGCTGCGATCGAGCGGCGCAGGGGCCGCAGCGACGTGCTCGCTGTCTTCGACGTCGACGGCACCCTGGTCGAAACCAACGTCGTCGAGTACTTCCTGTGGATGCGCCTGCGCGCGCAGCCGGTCGACGACTGGCCCGCGTTCATGGCGCAGATGCTTCGCGAGGCACCGCGCTGGCTCTACCTCGAGCGCCGGTCACGCGCGGAGTTCCAGCGCAGCTTCTACCGCGAGTACGACGGACTCGACTACGAGGTGATGAAGGGATTGGGGCGCGAGGCGCTCGATGCAGTCACGCTGCGACGCATCTACCCCGAAGGCATGCGGCGGATCCGCGAGCACAAGCGCGCGGGGCATCGCGTTCTGCTGCTGACCGGCGCGCTGGATGTGGTGGTCGAGCCGCTGGCCGAGCTTTTGGAGGTGGAGGTGGATTGTGCGCACCTGCTGGTCAAGGACGGACGGCTCACCGGTGACCTCCAGTCGCCACCGCCCGCCGGCGAGGCGCGCGCGACGCTTCTCGAGGAGTACGCAGCCCGCAATGGGATCGTCCTGTCAGAGAGCTTCGCTTACGCCGACTCGCTTTCGGACCTCGGCATGCTGGAGCTCGTGAGCACTCCGGTTGCCGTCAACCCCGACGCGCGGCTGTCGCAGGTCGCCGGGCAGCGTGGCTGGCGGATCGAGCGATGGCGGATGGCGCCAGGCAACTGGCGGCTGCCGATGCCGGACCCAAGGTCGAAGGAGTATCGGGAGGCAGTAAGAAGGTGAAGCAGCACCCCCTCTCCCCATCGGGGAGAGGGTCAAGGTGAAGCAGCACCCCCTCTCCCCCTCGGGGAGAGGGGCTTAAGCCTGTGCTAGCCCTCCAGTACGTTCGCTCGATCCCCGCCTACGCCATCGTCAAGGCGGCCGGCGGCCGGCCCGACGTCGCGACCAGCGCGCTCTCGATGTTGAAGCTGGGCGACGTGGACGAGCCGGAGCTCCCGACCAGGGAGTGGGTCCGCGTCATGCCGACGCTGAGCGGGATCTGCGGCTCGGACCTCGCGGCCATCGGCGGCCACGCTTCCTTGTATCTCGACCCGCTCACCAGCTATCCATTCGTGCCCGGCCACGAGGTTGTCGGCACCCTCGAAGACGGCTCGCGCGTCGTGATCGAGCCCGCCCTCGGCTGCAAGGTCCGCGGCATCGAGCCGCCGTGCCCGCGTTGCGCCGAAGGGCGCCCCGGGCTCTGCTACAACGTGACCGAGGGGCCGATCGAGGTCGGCTTGCAGACGGGTTACTGCGCCGACACGGGCGGGGGTTGGGGTGAGGTCCTGGTGGCGCACCCAAGCCAGCTCCACAAGGTGCCGGAGGCGCTGTCGGACGAAGCTGCCGTGCTGATCGAGCCATTCGCCTGCTGCGTGCATGCGGCCCTGCGCGGCGGCGCCGCCAAGGAAGACATCGTTGTCGTGTCCGGCGCGGGGACGATCGGGCTTCTGACCATCGCGGCGGTCAAGCTCTTCACGCCGCCCAGGCGCCTGATCGCGGTCGCCAAGCATCCGACGCAGCGCGACCTGGCGAAAAAGCTCGGCGCCGACCAGGTCATCTCGCCGGGCGAGGTGTTTCAGCGGATCCGCTTTGCCACGGGCGCTCGGCGACTCGACGGCATGAATCGTTCGCTTCTCCTCGGCGGCGCCGATGTGACCTTCGAGTGCGTGGGCCGTGCCGACGCTTTGAACGACGCGGTCCGGTACACGCGTGAAGGCGGAACTGTGGTCGCGGTCGGCATGCCGGGCGAAGAGAGGGTCGACTGGGCGCCGATCTGGCAGCGGGAGCTGACCGTGATGGGTGCGTACGCGTACGGCGCAGAGCCCAAGAAAAAGGGAAAGCGAACCTTTCAGCTCGCCCTGGAGGCGGCGCCCGAGCTGCATCTCGAGACGCTGACCGGTCCGATGTTCGGCCTGGGCGAATACCGCGACGCGATCGCGTACGCGATGAGCGCCGGAAAGTTGGGCGCCGTGAAGGTCGCATTCGATCTGCGAGGATTGAGGGCCTAGTGCCCCGTCCTGGAGCTGTAATCGAAGTCGACCGCAACACCCCGCCGGTGCTCTTTCACTTTGGCGAGGGAGTGCGGCTCGAGAAGCTTCCGCTGGGAGCGCGCATCGTCTACCCACCCGACCCGCTCGAACCCATCGCCCACCCCGAGCGGGCGATCAAGCGGGCGCTGGGCAAGCCGATCGAGGATGACCCGCTCAAGTCCCTGCTGCGCAGAGGGATGAAGCTGACCATCGCGTTCGACGACCTCTCGCTACCACTGCCGCCGATGGCCGCGCCGGACGTGCGGCAGCTGGTGATGGAAGAGGTGATCGACATGGCGGCCGAAATCGGCGTCGAGGATATCCACCTCATCGCCGCGCTCGGCCTTCACCGGCGCATGACGGGGGACGAGATCCGGCACATCGTCGGCGAGCGAATCTTCAGCACGTTCTGGCCGGACCGCCTGTACCAGCACGACGGGGAGGATCCCGAGCTCAACATCTACATCGGCAAGACGGCCGAGGGGGAGGAGGTCACGCTGCACAAGCGCGCAGCCGAATCCGCCCTCGTCGTCTACGTGAACCTCACTTTGGTGCCGATGGACGGCGGGCACAAGTCGATGTCGACCGGCCTCGCGTCATATCGTGGGATTCGCGCCCATCACAACGTCAAGACGCTGCTGGGCTCGCGCTCGTACATGAACCCGCCCGACTCCGCGCTGCACCACTCGTGCATCCGGCAGGGTCAGCTGATCGAGGACACCGTGCGGGTTTTTCACATCGAGACA
>DASQAU010000101.1:0-11539 GCA_035635595.1 Candidatus Eiseniibacteriota bacterium | reverse complement strand
GCCCGTGGGCAGATGCGTGATCCGTACCGCCGAGTCGGTCTTGTTGACGTGCTGGCCGCCCGCGCCCGTGGAGCGGTAGGTGTCGATGCGCAGGTCCTGCGGATTGATCACGACCGCGCTCTCGTCTGAGCTTTCGAGCTCTGGCATGACCTCAACCAGGGCGAAGGACGTATGCCGGCGGTGGTTCTGGTCGAAAGGCGAGATGCGCACCAACCGATGGACGCCGTGCTCAGACCGCAGGAGTCCATAGGCGCGTGGGCCGCGCACGATGAACGTCGCGCTCTTGAGCCCGGCCTCCTCCCCCGGCGATGTCTCGAGTATCTCCGTCTCGAAGCCTTTGCGCTCGGCCCATTTGAGATACATGCGCATCAGCATCTCCACCCAGTCCTGCGCCTCGACCCCTCCCTGTCCTACCGAGAGGGTGACCACCGCGTTGTGGTTTGCGTACGGGTCGGTGAACAGCAGGTCCAGCTCGCGGGAGCGCAGCTCATTGGCGATGGCGGCTTTCTCCTCGGCCAGCTGCTGCTCCAGCTCAGGATCCCCGCCAGCGAGCTGGTCGAGCTCGATCAGGTCGCGGGCACGCTTTTCGAGGCGGTCCCAGGTCCCGATCAGCTGTCGGAGTTCGGCAGCCTCACGCGCCATCTGCCCCGCGCGGGCAGGGTCGTCCCACACGCCTGGCTGAACCATTCGCGCCTCGAGCTCTTCGGCACGCCTGGCCTTCGCTGGAAGGTCAAAGGTGCTCCTTCAGCTGCATAATCCGCTCGAGTAGCTCTTTAGGGTTTAGCTCAGCGTCCATTTACTCTCCTAGTCCGCGTGGCATGGATGGCCCGGATCCGCCGGGCCATGACTCCGCATTCACTTGCAAACCAAGACGTGGCATGGAGAGGGGGTTTCCGTAAGGGGGACGCAGTCCCCCTTGCGATTTAGCGTCCATGACACCTCTTGTATTTCTTGCCTGACCCGCACCAGCACGGGTCGTTGCGGCCGATCTTAGCTTGGGCCGCACCAGGGGCCAGCGCTGCCCCCGCACCGACCGGCATCGCGGATCGTTGCCTGGGCGCGCCGTTGCGGCCCGCGCCGTCTGCGCCATCGGGCTCGCCCGGTCCACTCTCGAGGACCTGTCGGACGAGAGGCGGAGGCGGTGGCGTCGGCGCGTTGCGCTGGACCTGGACTCGGAAGATCCGGGCCACGATCGACGCCTGGATTCGCTCGCGCAGCTCGTTGAACATCTCGAAGGCTTCGTTCTTGTACTCGACCAGCGGGTCACGCTGGCCGTACGCGCGGAGCCCGATCCCTTCGCGGAAGTGCTCCATCTGGGTCAGGTACTCCATCCACTGCCAGTCAATGGTGCGCAGCATCACGTCACGCTCGACCAGCGGCATCAGGTCGGCGCCGACCTCCTCGACCTTCCTGTCATAGGTGTCGACCGCGGCCGTATAGAGGTAGTCGACCAGGCCCTCCGGCCCACTCTGGAGGGCGTCGTCCGGGATCTGTGAATCGGGGGCGATGGGTAAGTACGCGTTCAGGTACTTGAGCAGGCCGTCGAGGTCCCAGTTCTCCGGATGGCGGCTCTCGCAATGCTGCTCGACGCCCTTGGTGATGATGTCCTTCGCGTAGCCGAGGATGTTCGTTCGCGCGTCCGCGCCCTCGAGCACCTTGCGCCGCTCCTCGTAAACGATCTGCCGCTGCTTGTTCATTACGTCGTCGTACTCGACCACGTGTTTGCGGGCGTCGAAGTGCATGCCCTCGACCTTCTTCTGGGCGCCGGCAATAGAACGCGCGACCCACGGGTGCTCGATAGGTTCGACTTCGAGGCTGTCCATGAGCCTGCCGATCCGATCCGCTGCCGGGCCGAAGATCTTCATCAGGTCGTCTTCCAGCGAGATGAAGAAGCGGCTCGACCCGGGGTCGCCCTGCCGCCCCGCCCGACCGCGCAGCTGGTTGTCGATGCGCCGGCTCTCGTGACGCTCCGTGCCGATGATATGAAGCCCGCCCACGTCCGTCACGCCAGGGCCGAGCACGATGTCCGTGCCTCTACCGGCCATGTTGGTCGCAATCGTGACGGCGCTGGGCTGGCCAGCCTCGGCGATGATGCCGGCCTCGCGCTCGTGCTGCTTTGCGTTGAGGACGTTGTGCTTGACGCCGCGTTTTTCGAGCATGCGCGCCAACCGCTCGGACTTCTCCACCGAGACCGTGCCCACGAGCACGGGCCGCTTCGCCTTGTTCATCTCGACGATCTCATCGATGACCGCGTTGAACTTCGACTCCTCCGACTTGTAGATCAGGTCGGGGCTGTCGACGCGAACCATCTCGCGGTGGGTGGGAATGACCACCACGTCAAGACCGTAGATTTTGTGAAACTCCTCGGCCTCGGTCAACGCGGTACCTGTCATGCCCGCAAGCTTCTTGTACTGCCGGAAGTAGTTCTGCACGGTGATGGTCGCGATCGTTTTCTGCTCCTGCTGGACCTTGACCCCTTCTTTGGCCTCGACCGCCTGGTGCAAGCCGTCGGACCAGCGGCGGCCCGGCATGGTGCGACCGGTGAACTCGTCGACGATGATCACCTCGCCGTCCTTGACCAGGTAGTCCCTGTCGCGCAGGAAGAGTCCCTTGGCTTTCAGCGCCTGGTTGATCTGGTGCGCCTCGATCACGTTCTCGAGGTCGTAGATGTTGCGGATGCCGGTCCAGCGCTCCATCTTCGCGATGCCGGCCTCTGTCAGCGAGGCGGACTTGTGCTTGAGGTCGATCTCGTAGTCCTCACCTTCGGCGAGGCGCCCCGCCCAGCGGGCGTACTCGTAGTACTTCTCGGTGGTTTCGTCCGACTGCCCCGAGATGATGTGCGGCGTGCGCGCCTCGTCGATGAGGATCGAGTCCACCTCGTCCACGATCCCGAACTGGAGATCCCGCTGGCTGCACTGCGTCAGGTCGTGCGCCATGTTGTCGCGCAGGTAGTCGAACGCGAGCTCCGAGTTGGTCGCATACGTGATGTCCGCGAGGTAGGCCTCACGTTTGGTCGCGGGCCGCAGGTGCTGCAGGCGTGAGTCGGGATGGGTTTCGTCGACGAACTCAGGGTCGTAGAGGTACGTGCCCGCCGTGCCGACGTTGATCCCGACGCTCATGCCCAGGAGGTTGTAGATGGGGCCCATCCAGCCTGCGTCTCGCCGGGCCAGGTAGTCGTTCACGGTGACGAGGTGTGCGCCCTTGCCGGCCAACGCGTTGAGGTATAGCGCGAGGCTCGCGACCAGCGTCTTGCCCTCACCGGTCTTCATCTCGGCGATCTTTCCCTGGTGGAGCACGATGCCTCCAACCAGCTGCACGTCGAAGTGCCTGAGCCCGATCGTGCGGCGGCTTGCCTCACGGCACAGGGCGAAAGCCTCGACCAGGAGGTCGTCCAGGTCGGCGTCTTCCGCCCTTGCGCGCTCGCGCAGCTCGTCCGAACGCGCCCTCAGGGCGGCGTCGTCGAGCGCTTTGAGCTCGGGTTCGAGAGCGGTGATCGCGTTGGCCACCGACAGGTGGCGCTTGACCTCACGCTCGTTCGGATCCAGAAGCCTCGTCAGGGGGGACAGCACAGCTAGATCTAGGGTACCCGGAGCAGGCGGATCCGAATCTGACTCCGGCGTTTGCGCCAGGAGATCGGCCCCCCACCCCAACCCCTCCCCCTGCGGGGGAGGGATCTCAAGTAATGATCGGCTCGATCACCGCAACTGAGCCGTCGGCCCGCCGAACCACGATCTCGATCGCTCCGGAATCCTCGTCGAGAAAAACGTGGAACGCCTGCCCGTCGGCGTCAAGCTCGGCGACGGCCTCCGCGATGCTCATCGGCCGGAGCTTCATGCGAATCCTCTCCGGCTCGGGGGACCTGGCCTCGGCGGCGCCATCCTCCGGCGGGATGCGGAGCGGTGAGACCGCCTTATGGCGATGAGTGACCTTGTCCTTGTACTTGACCACCTGGCGATCGATCTTGTCGAGGGCCAGGTCCAGCGCCGACATCGCGTCGGCGCCCCTTTCGTGCGCGGACAGCACAGGGGTGCGACGGCCGTCGAGGTGGACGTTGATTCGGCAGACGACGGTGGCGAGGCCGCTGCGCTTGCGCTCTTCAGAGAAGTCAACATCGGCGTCGACCACTTTTCCAAAGTGCCGTACCAGGCGCGTCAGCTTGCGCTCAGCGGTCTCACGCACCTCCTGCCCCACCCCATCGGTGCGGTCGTGCAGGACGACCTTCACAACCCGAGTATATGACCCTAACGGGCCGAGGGCTTGTACCCAGGAGGCGGCGGGAAAAGCGCGGTGATCTCCTTCGGAAGGGGAATTCCCTGGGAGAAGATGCGGTCCAGGATCTTCGGCCGCAGACCGGTCGGCTTGAACTCCGCGATCACCTTGCCTTCCGGGGTCGCGCCCTTCTGCTCGAGCATGAAGATGTCCTGCATCGTGATGATTTCCTGCTCCATGCCCACGATCTCGGCGATCGCGGTCACCTTGCGCGAGCCGTCACGCAGGCGGTTCAGCTGGCAGATCAGGTTGATACCGCTCGCCACCTGCTGGCGGATGGCCCGGACCGGGAGGTCGACGCCGGCCATCAGGACGAGCGTCTCGAGGCGGGCCAATGCGTCGCGTGTGGTGTTGGCGTGAAGGGTCGTCATGGAACCGTCGTGGCCGGTGTTCATGGCCTGCAGCATGTCGAGGGCCTCTCCGCCGCGACACTCGCCGACGACGATGCGCTCGGGGCGCATGCGGAGGGCGTTGATGACAAGCCGCTGGATGGTGATCTCGCCTTCGCCGTTGATGTCTTTCGGTCGGGTCTCGAGGCGGCAAACGTGCTCCTGGTGGAGCTGCAGCTCGGCCGCATCCTCGATCGTGACGATGCGGTCCTCAACAGGTATGAAGCCCGACAGCACGTTGAGGAACGTCGTCTTACCGGTGCCAGTGCCACCCGAGACGATGATGTTGGCCTTGGCCAGCACCGCGGCCTTGAGGAAGCCGAAGCCAGCCTCGTTGCAGCTGCCGAACCGGATGAGGTCTTCGACCTGGAACGGATCGCGCGAGAACTTGCGGATCGTCAGCAGCGGCCCATTCAAAGCCAGAGGCCGGATGACCGCGTTGACGCGGGAGCCATCCGCGAGACGTGCGTCACACAGAGGCTGGCGCTCGTCGATGCGGCGGCCGACGGTGCGGACGATGAACTGGATGACATTGAGCAGCTGGTCCTCGTCGACGAACTTGATGTTCGTGAGGACGACCTTGCCCGCCATTTCGACGTAGACATGGTCGTTGCCGTTGACCATGATCTCGGTTACGCGATCGTCGCGAATGAGGGGCTCGATGGGCCCTAGCTGCTGGTAGTACTCATCGATATTGATTCCGGGGATCCGGACTGCCATTGGCTAGCCTCCGCAGGCGATTTAATACGACCGCAAACTATACGGTAACCCTCGCCACTGAGACCCCCATTACGGGTCCCGATCCACCCGCTCTCAAAGCGGTCGCGCAGGCGTCGAGGGTGGCGCCTGTAGTGCAAACGTCGTCGATCAACAGTATTGAACGCGAGTCCAGGGCAAAACCTTGCCATTCAAACGCATCGCGCACGTTCTCGAGTCGCCAGCGACGGTCATGTCCAACTTGCGGCGGCGTGGGTCTCGTCCTGACGAGCGCGCCGGTTGGCTCGGCCAGCGAGAGGCGTTTGCGCAGCTCGTGGGCAAGCAGCTCGGACTGGTTGAATCCCCGCTGCTTCAGCCGAGCACTGTGGAGCGGTACGGCGACCGCCCAGGGCGCTGCCAATCCCTCCACGACCAGCCGCTCGGCCAGGAGGAGTGCGAGCGGCTCGGCCAGGCGCTTCCACCCGTGGTACTTGAAACGCTGCAGCGCGAGCTCAACCGGGCCCTCGTAGGCGACGGCCGAGCGCAGCCGCGTCAGAGCCCTGAGCCGGCTCCGGCAGCCACAGTCACTGCGCGCCGACTCCACCTCGGCGCCGCACCGGCGGCACAGCGGCTCTTGGAGGCGCCGGATGCGACTGCGACACGTACTGCACAGCCACGAGCCGACCTCGCGGCACCCGCCGCACCGCGGCGGCATCAGGAAGTCGAGGATGCGGCTGCGCACGCCCCGAGGCTACGGGTGACGTCAAGGGTTGCTTAACAGCGACTAGGAGATGACGACCTGGTCGCCATTCTGCAGGTCGATGTCTGCAGTGGACCCTGCAGGCAGCTCGAGTACGCTGCGCGCGCCCCACACGAACCACACCACGCCCCACCACTGCGGCAGCTTGCGATAGACCTTTTTCACCCGCTCGTGGCTGTCGAGGAACACGGCGTCAATCGGAAATCTCATGAACATCATGTGGATGCCGTTGCAAGGATTGAGCCACATGCCGCGGCCCGGCTCGAGTGGGCGGCGGAACATGAGGCCCGCGGTGAGCGCAACCAGAGAGGTCGCGACCTCGAGGTCTTCGGCCAGCACCTTGCCTGTACGTTCGTGCACCGCGCTCCGTCCTGCCATGACGATCGAATAGCCTAGCGGGGCTTCCATGGACTTCGACAGCGATGGCGTCCGTCTGCATTACGAGGTGCACGGTCCGGAGCGCGGCTCGCCGCTTGTCGTGGTGCACGGCTTCGCGTCGGACTACCGCTTGAACTGGGTCGGCACACGCTGGCAGGAGGCCCTCACGACGGCCGGCTTTCGCGTGTTCGGGCTCGATTGTCGGGGTCACGGTCACAGCGACAAGCCTCACGACAGCGCCGCCTACTCGATCGACATCATGGCCGCGGACGTCGATCGTTTTCTCGATCACCTGGATGTGCAGTCGGCCGGCTACCTCGGCTATTCGATGGGCGCTCGCATCGGGCTGCAGGTGGTGCTCGACTATCCGGCGCGAGTGCGCCGCGCCGTGCTCGGCGGCATCGGGATGTCAGGCGCACTCGAAAGCGCGGACGCGATCGCTGAATCGTTTCTCCGCGGCGAACCGACCGACGACCCTGTCGCCCAGACCTTCTACCGCTTCGCGTCGGCGCAGCCGATCAACGACCTTAAGGCCCTCGCCGCGTGCATCGTCGGGCTGCAGCCCAAGGCTGACCCGGCTCGACTCCGTGCGATTCAGACGCCGATCCTGGTCGTGGTCGGTGACCGGGACGACCTCGCGCGCGACGCGCCTGAGCTTGTCGAGCTGATTCCGTCATCGCGACTGTTCACGATTCCGGGCCGAGACCACATGGGCGCCGTGCCGGCCCGAGAGTTCAAGAAAGCGGCGATCGACTTCTTGTCCGCCGAATAGACACCACAGCGCGTTTCCACGCGGAAACCGCGAGGGGAGCTGCCACCATGGCAGCGACGACGGCGCGAGTCGCGTGCGGGTTTAGGTTCTCGGTGCCAGCAGGATCAGCGCGGCGGGTCCGAGCAGCACGATCCAGAGCGTCGGGAAGATGCATCCCACCATCGGGAGCATCATCTTCAACGTCGCCTGCGCGGCTTTTTCCTGGGCTCGCTGACGGCGCTTGCGCCGCATCTCGTCTGCCTGGATGCGCAGGATCTTGCCGATGCCGGTGCCGAACTGTTCCGACTGGATGATGGCCTGGATGAAGTTGTGCAGGTCCTCTACACCGCTGCTCCGGCCCATCTCGTCCATCGCCTCGAGGCGCGGCCGGCCGAGGCTGACCTCACGCAGGACCTTGGCGAACTCGTCGGAGAGCGCGTTCCTGTACTTGTCCGTAACTCGTGCCAGCGCGGCGTCAAAGCCAAGTCCTGCATCAACCGCGATGACGAGCAGGTCCATGGCGTCGGGGAGGCCCTTCTGGATCTCCGAGCGCCGCGCGTCGACCTTCTGCTTGAGCCACAGCACAGGCAGGTAGTAGCCGAGAACGGCGCCGACGGCCAGCGAGATCACCAGGTAGACGGGGTTGGCGAGCAACAGCCCGAGCAGGAGGCCGATCGCGGCCATCACGGCCGCGGCCACGATGCGAACGGCGGCAAAGTCTTCGGGCGTGAGGTTGCCGGGACGTCCGGCAAGATCCAGCCTGTTCATCAGGTTCTGCCGCGCCTTCTGCGGTGTCGACCGGGACAGAAGCGATCCCAGCCGCTCGATCGCAGGGCGAAGGAAGCGCTCGCTGAACGGCCGCTGCAGCTCCATCTCCTCCAGGGTCGCCGGCTTCTCTCCGCCGTAGACGGAGAGGCGCTGCTGAACCATCGCGGCGGTGTTGGTCGACGGCGTTCGGGCGAGGCCGATGAAGATCATCAGCACGCCGAGGCCGGCAAACAGGGCGAGTATCAGTGGGGTCATGAGCTCATACCTCGATCGCGACCACGCGACGAATGATCAGGTTGCCAATGAAGATCATGAACGCTCCAAAGACCAGGAGCGCCCAGCCGATGATGCTCGAGAACATAGGCCGGAAATAGGTCGGCGTGACGAAGAACATGAAGGCTGCGAGCACGATGGGCAGGAACGTGATCAGGGTTCCCGACGCACGCGCCTGCGCGGTCAGAGTCGCGATCTCACCCTTGATCCGGACGCGCTCGCGGATGGTGTACGCGATGTTGTCGAGAATCTCCGCCAGGTTTCCACCGACGGTGCGGTGGATCGCATAAGCGGTCGCCACGAGGTCGAAGTCAGCGCTGGCGATGCGCTTGGTGATGTTCTGCAGAGCCTCGTCGGGAGATCCACCGAGGTTCATCTCGCGCACAGCTCGCCCAAACTCATCCGCGATCGGGGGCACCGCGTTCTTCGCGACCGTGTCGATCGCCTGCGCGAACGAGTAGCCGGCCTTGATCGCGTTCGACAGCAAGGTGAGAGTGTCGCCCAGCTGGTTGTTGAAGGCTCTGAGTCGCTTGTTGATCCGGTACTTGACGTAGAAGCCGGGGGCCAGGTAGCCGAGGATCGCCGCCAGCAGGCCAAAGAGTGATTGAAAACGAACGTAGACGATCAAGCCCACCAGCACCGCGCTGCCGATCTGGATCATGAAGTACTCGGACGTGCGGAGCTTGAGGTCCGCGCGCAGCAGCTGCTCCGCGACCGAAGGCTTCCCCTTCTTCACGTTGCCGCGACCCACGCGGTCCGCGGCCGGCTGGAAAAGCCGGTTCAGCGATTCGCGAAAACCGCTGGAAGGAGGCAGCGCCGTCGCGCCTGCGGTCGTGACGCCATAAGCCGCAAGCCGCGCCTGGAAATCCTCCGCGCCACCGGCGGCGCGGCGCATCTGGGCGAGGCCCACGAACAGAAGAAATATGCCGGCGCCGGCGATGAGCCCGAATACCAATGGGATGGACATCAAGACCTCCTAAACGGTCAATACAGCTTGTTTGGCGGTGGTTGCGAAGTGGGTTTGAAAAGGCCCTCGGGCACGTCTTCGCCCTCCGCCTTGAGGTGTTCCATTCTCATCGGGAGGAGGCCTGTCGCGGTGTGGTACCCGACGGCCTTGCCTTCCGCGTTGACACCGATCTGCTTGAACTGGAAGAGCTCCTGGAACTGGACTTCGCCATCCTTGATGCCCACGATCTCGGCCACGCTCACGATGCGGCGAACGCCGCCGCGCAACCGGGATTGCTGGACGATCAGGTGGATCGCGGACCCGATCGTCTCGCGGATGGCTCGGGACGGCAGGTCCTGACCAGCCTGGAGCACCAGCGTCTCGAGCCGGACCAGCGCCTCATGCGGGTTGTTGGCGTGCAGCGTCGACATCGAACCATCATGGCCCGTGTTCATCGCCTGCAGCATGTCCAGGGCTTCGCCGCCACGACACTCACCGACGATGATGCGGTCGGGTCTCATACGCAAGCAGCTCTTGACGAGCTCGCGAATTGGGACGGCACCCTTGCCCTCGACGTTGGGCGGGCGCGACTCGAGCTGGATCCAGTGCGGCTGCTGGAGCTGAAGCTCCGCGGCGTCCTCGCACGTGATCAGGCGCTCGGTCTCTGGGATGAAGGACGAGAGGATGTTGAGCAGCGTGGTCTTACCTGAGCCGGTGCCTCCCGAGACGAGGATGTTCAAGCGCGCGCGCACGCACGAACGCAGGAACGTCATGAGCTCGGGGCTGGACGACCTGAACCGGTTGACGACGTCGGCCGGGCCCCACTTCTCCTTGGCGAACTTTCGGATCGTGAGGCATGGGCCCTTGAGCGCGATGGGCGGGATGACGACGTTGACGCGTGAGCCATCCTTCAATCGCGCGTCACAGATGGGCGTCGACTCGTCGACGCGCCTGCCGACCAGGCTCACGATGCGGTCGATGACCTGCCGCATCTGCCGCTCGCTTTCGAAGGTGACCGCGGAGAGGGTCGGCTCGCCGGCCTTCTCCACGTAAATCTGCTTCGGGTGGTTGGCCATGATCTCGGTGATGGACGGGTCGGCCAGCAGGGCTTCAAGAGGCCCAAGGCCGAGAACGTCGTCCAGGACCGAGTCGACAAGGCGCTCCTTGTCGTTCTTGGTCATCGTCATCGCCGTCGTCCGGAAGTACTCCTCGGCGAGCTCGAGGATCTTTTCGCGAACGCCCGGCTTGTTGCTCGAGTCGATCTGGTCCGCGTACTTCTCGATCAGGCGGGCGTGGATCTGCACCTTGGCCGCGGTGAAGGCCGGGGTGAGCTCCCCGCCGGCAGCAGCCGACGCCCGCGATGACAGGGTGGGCGCCGGCGGTGCGGTCGCAGCCGGAGGCGAGGTCTGAGCAACCGGTATCGCGGTCGCGGCGCCGTACGAAGGGGCGCCAGGAACCGTGCCCACCGCGGGACCGTTGGTCGTCCCAACCGTCCCGGGTGGACTTGTCTGGTTCTGCTTGACGCGGTCGAGTAGACCCATCTCAGCTAACGCTGGACGTCACAAGGCCGTGAAATGGTACCTGGCTTCGACCGCCTTCTGGCTGACGCCCTGTGCCGACAGAACGGTCGGGCAGGTGGGGTCTGGAGCGCTTGGTGGCTGGGTCAGATAGTCGTGGAACGATTCGAGCGTGTAGCGGATCGTCGTGTTGTTCAGGAACCAAGTGAAGAATTCCGCGTCACATTGGGTCAGCTCGATGGTCAGGCTGGAGACGACGCCTCCGGTCGGGCCGGTTGTTCCACCAACAGTCGCGGCGCCGCCGGCCGGCTGGACGTTGGCGGTTGCAGGCCCGAGTCCGATCACCCGCACGTTCGTGAACACGGTCTTGGTGACGATCTTCGGCGGCCCGGTGGGTGTCGCCGAGCCGACTGCGAACACGGTGAGGCTGGCCGACGAGACGACCGTGATGTAGTCACCAAGCGTGATGTGACCGGCGACTCCTTGCTGCTCACCCGTCGGGATGGTCATGGCGACGTATCCACTCGCCAGCGGCAGGTAGGCCGGAGCTGCTCCGGAAACCAACCCGACGTCCTTGGCCAGCATGTCCGACGTGATCACCGACCCCTTGCTGATCTGGATCTGGGCGATCAGGTTGACAACATCGCTGGTGTTCGAGTACACGTTGTTGACGCTCGTGAAGCTGCCCGACACCTTCGCTGTCTCGAGGTCAGAGGAGGTGATGGCATGACGCATGGCGATCGGATTCTTCGCGATGACAACCGTGGTCGTCGGCGCGCCGCCGATGCCCCC
>DASQAU010000100.1:0-5482 GCA_035635595.1 Candidatus Eiseniibacteriota bacterium | reverse complement strand
CGTTCTCTACATCCCCGCTTAGGTCTCTTCTTTGCCGGCCTCTTCCCTGCCGCGTTTGGCGAGCTCGGCCACCACTGCGGGGTCGGCCAGCGTGGTCGTGTCGCCAAGCGGCCGGTTCTCCGAGACGTCACGCAGGAGCCGTCGCATGATCTTGCCGGAGCGCGTCTTGGGCAGCTCAGGCGTGAATACGATGTTGGCCGGCGCGGCGAACTTCCCGATCACCTTGCCGACATGCTCGCGCAGCTCGCGGAGCATCTCCGGCGAGCCCTCGCGCCCGCCCTTCAAAGTGACGAAGGCGACGATGGCCTGGCCGGTTTGCGCGTCGTTGCGGCCGGCGACCGCGGCCTCGGCCACCGCCGGGTGGCTGACCAGCGCGCTCTCCACCTCGATCGTCGAGATTCGATGGCCGGAAACGTTCATCACGTCGTCAACACGGCCGAGAAGCCAGAAGTCGCCGTCCTCGTCGATCCGCGCGCCGTCTCCGACGAAGTAGGTGTCCTTCCAGCGGCTCCAGTAGGTCTTCTCGTAGCGGTCAGGGTCGCCATAGATGCCGCGCAGCATGGCCGGCCACGGCTTCCGGATGACGAGATAGCCGCCACCGCCTGGCGGTACCTCGTTTCCGGCATCGTTGTACACCGCCGCGTCGACGGTGGGAAAGGGCCTGGTGGCGGAGCCGGGCTTGAGCGTGGTGATGCCAGGCAGCGGGGTGATCAGGATCATGCCGGTCTCGGTCTGCCACCAGGTGTCGACCACCGGTGTGCGGTTGCCGCCGATGTGCTCGCGGTACCAAACCCACGCTTCGGGGTTGATCGGCTCGCCCACCGTGCCCAGCACCCGGAGCGAGCTCAGGTCGTGCTTCTGCGCGTATTCGGGTCCCCACTTCATGTGAGTGCGGATCGTCGTCGGCGCTGTGTAGAGGATGTCCGGTTTGTAGCGCTCGACGATCTTCCACCAGCGATCCTTGTCGGGAAAATCCGGCGTGCCCTCGTAGACGATGCCGGTGGTGCCGTTCGCGAGAGGGCCGAAAACGATGTAGCTGTGCCCGGTCACCCAGCCTATGTCCGCCGCGCACCAGTAAATCGAGTGATGCTTGACGTCGAAGATGTAGTGGTGCGTGCTCGCGACGCCGACCATGTAGCCGCCGGTGGTGTGGATGATGCCCTTGGGCTTGGCCGTTGTGCCGCTCGTGTACAGCAGGTAAAGGAGGTCTTCCGAATCCATCGGCTCGCACGGGCATGACTTGGGGTCGTCCGTCTCGCCCTTCAGCACGTCTTGCGCCCACACGTCGCGGCCCTGCTTCATTGCGATGTCGCCGCCAGTCCTCTTCACGACGAGGCATGTCTTGACGGTCGGCGAAGCGTCCATGGCCGCGTCGGCGTTGGCTTTGAGCGGCACCCGGTTGCCGCGCCTCCAACCTTCGTCTTGCGTGATCAGCAGCTCGCACTGCATGTCGTTCATGCGCCCGGACAACGACTCGCCGCTGAAGCCTCCGAAGACGACGGTGAAGGGCGCGCCGATGCGAGTGCACGCGAGCATCGCCACCGGCAGCTCGGGGATCATGCCCATGTAGATCCCGATGTGGGTGCCCTTTTTGACGCCCAGCTTCTTCAGGCCGTTGGCGAACCTGACGACCTCGCGCTGCAGCTCGCCGAAGGTGATCTCGCGCCGGTCGCCCTCGGGCTCACCCTCCCAGAGGTAGGCCACCTTGTCCTTGCCGCCGCGCTCGACGTGCCGGTCGACGCAGTTGTAGCAGACGTTCAGCTTGCCGCCGATGAACCATTTGGCGTAGGGCGGCTTCCATTCGTAGAGCTGCTTCCAGGGCTCGAACCACGAGATCCGCTCTGCTTCCTTGGTCCAGAACTCGTCGAACTCGCGTTCGTAGATGTCCGGCTGGGCGTTGGCCTGGCGGCTGAACTCGGAAGCCGGCGGGTACCGCCTGTGCTCGACCTGCATGGTCTCGATCGCGTGGCCATCGGACCGGCTTTCGCTCATCTCCACTCCCCCGGTTGAGATTCGGTTGCTAAAGCAAGCTTAAGGCCCCGTCGGGCGGTACTCTTTGCAGCCGGGCCTGAGGTCGGTGTTCCCATGATTGCGGCCAGGCCGAAGGGATGGAGCGGTGCAGCCAGGGATCGTTGGGTTGAGGGGAGCGATCACTGCCGCGTGGGAGGAAGACCTGCGTGCGGTGCGGCAGGATCGCTACGACACGGCGACCGGCAAAGAAGCGCTGGCGTTCATCCAGCGCTGCTACTCGCTCGTGTCCGATCTGCGTGCGCCGATCCAGAAGGCGTGGGGCCTGGGTGGCCACGTGCATGTGGCGGACAGCCCGGACGTGAACGGGCCGGGGCCGCGCGTTTCGCAGACTCGGATCAAGCTGCGCAACCACGGCGAGCTCGTCGCGGTCGAGGCCTTCACCTACGCGGATGGAACCGCCAAGCACAACCCCTCGCTCGGGTTGGACCGCGAGATCAAGGTCGTGGGCTCGGGTGCGCTGATCTTCGTGCAAGACCTTTACCGGACGACGGTCGATTTCCTCCAGGTGGCGCTCAACCTCGACCTTGCGCTCGACGGGTCCGCATGGCTTTACGAGCAGCTGGCAGCGAATCATTTCGTCGCCACCGGGAAGTGGCTCCCGGTTGGCGAGGTGTACCAGCGCGCGACGCGAGAGTTCGGTGTGGAGGACAGCTTTGAGCGCGTCGTGACGATGTTCGGGCCTCCCGTCGAGAGCAACGGTTCAAACGGCGCTCATAGCGCCGAGTCAGAGATGACGCTGACCGTCGAGCAGCTGCACCGCTGTCGTGAGACACAGACAGACGTCGACAACTTCGTGCAGGCGATTCGCATGGCTGTTGTCGCGGACCAGGAGAACCGCCGGCTCACGAGCGAAGAGGTGGCCAAGGAGCTGAGGCTCGACGAGCTCACCACCATCAAGTTGGGCAGGCTCCTGGCGATGTCGCCTGAGGTGTGCCGCGAGGGTGAGGTCTCCGCCGACTTCGCGACCTGGAGCTTTCTGCCGTCCTACAACGTCCACTTTTTCAGGCGTGCCGGCACCATCGACGAATACGTCGTGGTGGCCGCAAGGATCGGCCTACAAGCCGACGCCGACCATGCCCGCGGGTCACGGCCTCCGACTCCCATCGGCGTGGAAACTTCCATCTCGATGCCGGATGGGATCGTCACGTTCCTGATGACCGACGTGGTCGAATCAACCGCGCTGTGGATCCAGGGCCGCGCGCAGATGTACTCGGTGATGAGGCGGCACGATCAGCTGCTTGCGGCCGCGATCGAAGCCAACGGCGGGATCGTGCTCAAGGAGCGAGGGGAGGGCGACAGCTTTTTCGCCGTGTTCCTGCGGGCGACGGATGCGGTCGTCGCCGCCCTCGAGGCGCAGAAAGCGATCCTCGCCGAGCCATGGAGAGACGAGATTCGTATCAACGTGCGGATGGCCGTTTTGACGGGGGAGGCCGACGCGCAGGACCGCGACTATCGATCGCCCGCGGTCAACCGCTGCGCCAAGCTGCGCCGGCGCGCGGTGGGCGGCCAGGTGCTCGTGTCGGAAACCACCTACACGATCGTGGCTGACATCCTGCGTGACGACATGCAGCTCGTCAGCGTCGGCAAGCGCCGGCTCGAGGGCCACGAGCGTCAGGAAGAGATTTACGTGCTCCAGCATCCCGAGGTGCCTCTCGAGGCGGTGGTCGCCGAAGACGAAGTTCTCGTTTAGGGAAGCCATAGGGGGTGAGCGCGGTTGAAGTGGATTCAGTGGAACGCGTGAGCGACAAACCGAGCCAGGCGGGCATCGACCGATTCTCAGTGATCCTGGTCGCCGTCGCGGCCACGATGTGGGTGTCTGACGCCTACTTCCGCAACCAGCTGATCAAGCACCTCAGCCCGACGCAGATCGTGGTGGCGGAAGACGCGCTCATCGTGCTGTTCTTGCTGCCCGTCCTGATCCGCAGCTGGCATGAGGTGCGTGGGCTCGGGACGCGAGGGTGGATCGCGGTGGGGCTCATCGCCGTGGGCGCGCAGTCTCTGGCGACGATCCTCTTCACGGCGTCGTTCTCGTACCAGATCTACGCCGAGACCCTGGTGCTGCAGCAAACGCAGCCGCTGATCGCGATCCTGCTCGCCTGGATCGTGCTCGGCGAGCGCCGCCGTCCGTGGTTCTGGCCCGCAGCGGGCGTCGCACTCGTGGCGGTTTACCTCGTGGTGTTTGCGCAGGATCCGCTGGCTCCGGTTTCCGCCCTGCAGAGGGGCCGATTCGAGGCCGGGCTGCTCGCCCTGGGAGCGGCGGCTTTTTGGGCCAGCGGCACCGTGCTCGGCCGCTACGCGCTGGGATCGATCAGCTTCTGGAGCATGACTTCGCTTCGCTTCACTCTGGCGCTGCCGGTACTCGTCGTGATCGTTCTCGTGCAGTACGGGCCTTCGGGATTCGGTCACTACCAGGCAAGCGACTTCTGGCCCAACCTGCTCGCGATCGCCATCGTGCCCGGCCTGCTGGCGCTGCTCCTTTACTACCGCGCGCTTTCCAAGACGCCGGCCTCGATCGCAACCATCGCCGAGATGGCCTACCCGGTGGCCGCGACCCTGATCTTCTGGCTGCCGCCGCCAGCAGGGTTCAACCAGCCACTGCTCCCGCTGCAAATCGTCGGCACGGCGCTGCTGCTCGGCGTGATCGTTTTCCTCAACTGGACGAAGGAGAAAGCGCCGCCCGTGGTCGTCCAGGCGGGCGCATTCAAGACCGCAGAGGGCTAGGAGGTACCAATGGCCGAGTATGGGAAGTCAGTCGAGACGACTGCCTCGCCCGATCGGGTCTGGCGGATCTGGTCCGATATGTCCACGTGGGGCGATTGGAACCCCAACGTTTCGACCATGGATTGGACCGGCGGGTTCGTGCAGGGCTCGGAGGGCGTGATGAACACGCGGGCCGGAATGCACCACAAGATGAAGCTGCTCGAAGTTCAGCCGGGTCGGGCGTTCGTGCTCGAAACAAGGGTCGTTCCGGGCACGAAGTTTCTCTTCCACTGCCGGGTCGAACCGTCTGGCGGCACGACGAAGATCAGCCAGGCAGTGGAGGTCGGGGGACCGTTGGGGCCGCTGCTCGGAGGGATGATGGGCCCGCAGGTGGCGAAGGACTTCGACGTGCTGCTGGCCAACCTGGCCAAGAAGGCCGAGGCGAGCTAGCTCAGGCGCGCCAGCGTGGCGCGCACGACGTCCGCTTCATCCGCTTCCATGTGGGTGCCCAGGTGGCGGTCCAGGCTGCGGAGGAAGACTGCACGGCCTTTTTCGTAGGCGGTGTTGCCCTTGGCGGTCAGGTGGGCATAAACGCCTCGGCGGTCGGTCGGACACGAGTGTCGATCGATGAGGCCGGCCTTGAGCATCTGGTTCAGCCGCCGTGACGCGCCGCTCTCCGAGATGCCGGCGACGCGGGCGAGATCCTGGAAACGCAGCATGTTGTCCGGGGCGTGGCTCAGCTGGGCGAGCA
>DASQAU010000099.1:0-6538 GCA_035635595.1 Candidatus Eiseniibacteriota bacterium | reverse complement strand
ACCGTGATCACCAACGACGGCCGCGGCGAGCGCGCCTACGACATCTACTCACGCCTGCTCAGGGACGGCATCATCTTCGTCCGGGGAGTCATCGACGACGACCTGGCGAGCATCGTCACCGCGCAGCTCCTGTTCCTCGAGAGCGAGGCGCCGGACCGCGACATTCAGCTCTACATCAACAGCCCCGGCGGTTCCCTGACCGCGGCTCTGTCCGTCTACGACGCTATGCAGTACGTGGCACCAAAGGTCGGCACGCTTTGCACCGGGCTCGCCGCGAGCGGCGCGTCCATCCTGCTCGCCGGTGGGGATCCAGGCATGCGCATGTCCTTGCCCCACGCCCAGATCCTCATCCACCAGCCGTTCAGCCAGGGCATCCAGGGACAGGCGACCGACATCCAGCTTCACGCGCAGGAAATCCTTCGCCAGCGGGAAGCGATGGCGCGGATCTACACCAAGCACACCGGCCGGCCGCTCGAGGACGTCGAGCGGGCGATGGAGCGCGACTTCTTCATGAACCCGGAGGAGGCCAAGAAGTGGGGCCTGATCGACCTGATCGTCGAGAAGAACCCACACGCAGCAACACCAGCGGCCACAGCAAAAACGACGGCTTGAAAGTAGTCGTCCTCGGCGGCACCCGGTTCATCGGGCGCGCCATCGTCGAGGAGCTCGCCGCCGCTGGCCACGAAGTGCTGGTCGTCCATCGAGGCAACCTCGAGCCCGATGACATGCCGCCGGTGCAGCACCTGCACGCGGACCGGATGGACCTCGGCGCGCACCGCAAGGAGCTCGCCTCATTCGGTCCCGACGCAGCGGTCGACTGCCGCGCCTTGACGCGAGCCGACTCAGAGGTCGCGCTCGACGCGCTGCCTGCGGGGCTGCGCCTGGTCGTCATCTCGAGCATTGACGTCTACCGAGCCTTTGGAGCTCTGAACGACGAGCGCGAGACCGACCCTGTTCCGCTCGATGAGAACTCTGCCGTCCGCCCGACCCGTTATCCGTATCGCGGCCTGATGCCGGGCATGGATCACTACGACAAGCTCGACGTCGAGGACGTGTACCTCGCACGCGGCGCGACGTCCGTGCGCCTGCCCATGGTCTACGGGGAGCACGACTACCAGCTGCGGGAAGAGTTCATCCTGCGGCGCGTGCGCGCCGGCCGCAGCCGCATCCCCTTCGGAGCGGGCACCTGGCTCGCATGCCGCGCCTACGTGAGAGATGTCGCGCGCGGGGTGCAGCTGGTGCTCGAGTCCTCGGATGCCGCGGGCCACGTTTTCAACCTCTGCGAGGACAGGACCTATTCGATGCGGATGTGGTCACGCATGATCCTCGACGCCGCCGGCTCAAGCGCAGAGCTCGTGCGAGTCGCCGACGATGTCCTGCCCGAAGATCTGAAGCCCACCGGCCACATGAGCCAGCACATCGTGGTCAGCGCGCAGAAAGCACGCTCGACGCTGGGCTGGACGACATCCGACCCCGCCGAATCATTGGGCATCTCCGTGCGCTGGCACCTGGCCAACCCGCGACCGGATCCCGGCGTCGACTTCAGCGCCGACGACCGCGCTCTCGCTTCGGTCTAAAGTTCCAGGCACATGACCCGGCGCTACCGCCCGTTCGATCCCTTCGAGCGCGGCGGTCCTTTTGAGGGGGCGAGGGAGATCCGCCTGCCCCGGCCGCCACGCCGTTTCTGGGTCGGGGCTGCCCTCTTTGGCCTCGCGGTCCTCATCTTCATCTTCGCCAGCCCGATCGTCTGGCTGATCACCGAGCTGCAGTGGTATGACGCGCTTGGGCTCAGGGCCATCTTCACCACGAGGCTGTCGCTCCAGGCCTGGCTTTTCTTTGGCAGCTTCCTGATCGCCTTCGCCTACCTGGCAGTCAACCTGGTGATCGCGCTCCGGCTGCGCTCAGGACCCACCCTGCGCGCGGTGGGGATCCGGCGCTCGAGCCTTCGGAGCGCGGCGGGCGTCATCGGCCTGCTGGGCGCCGGCTTGATCGCTCTCGTGCTGTCGGGTGGGGCGGGCAGCCAGTGGCAGACGCTCGCTCTGTTCCAGCACTCGACGCCCACGGGGGTCACCGACCCCGTGCTCGGACAGGACGTCTCCTTCTACCTGCTGACGCTGCCATTCCTGCACGCCGTGGCCAACTGGGCTCTCGGCCTCGACTTCATGGCCGTGCTGTTGATGGGCGCGCTCTACGCATGGCGAGGAGACACGTTCGACCTCAATCTCAGCCCGCGGGCTGTCGCGCACCTTTCGGTCCTGCTCGGAGCGTTCGCCGTGACTCTGGCCGCGTGGACCTGGCTGGGCCGATACGACCTGATGTACGCGCACAACAGCTCCATCGTGTGGGGCGCCGCCTACACCGACGTCAACGCGAGGCTGCCGCTCTATTCGTTCCAGGCGGGCGCCGGCATCGTGCTCGCCGGCGCGCTCATCGTGAACGCGTGGCTCAGGCGGCTCTGGCTGCCCTTCGCGGCAGTGGGCGTGTGGGTCGCGATGCTCGTGATCGGGCAGATCTACCCGGGCATCGTCCAGAGCTTTTTCGTCACCCCCAGCGCGCAGTCGTACGAGCTCCCATACATCGAGCGCGAGATCGCCGGCACGCGTGCCGCGTATGGCCTCTCCACCGTGAAGGTGAGCAATTTCTCGGGCGACCAGCCGCTGACGCTGAAGGACGTACAGAACGACCAGGTGACTGTCGACAACCTTCGCCTTTGGGATTACACGCAGCTCCAGGCCGTCTACGAGCAGCTGCAGACCATCCGCACCTACTACTCCTTCAACGACATCGACATCGACCGCTACACGATTGCGGGGCAGTACCGGCAGATCGAGATCAGCGCCCGAGAGCTCGACACGTCCAGGCTGCCGCAGGCCGCCCAGAACTGGGTCAACCAGCACCTGCAGTACACGCACGGGTACGGTCTTTCCGGCAGCCCGGTCAACGCCATCGCCGCTGAGGGGCTGCCGGACTACGTGGTTCGCGACATCCCGCCAACCGGCCCGCTCGCCATCACCGACCCCGCCATCTACTTCGGAGAGCTGACCGCCAACCCGGTCCTCGCGCCCTCGAACACCAAGGAGCTCGACTACCCCCAGGGAAGCCAGGACGTGTTCACCAGCTACAAGGGCAAGCACGGTGTGCTGATGGGCGGGGCCAACCGGGCGCTGTGGTCGCTCAAGCTCGGCGATTTCAACCTGCTGGTGTCACCTCAGATCACCGACCAGACCCAGATGCTTTACCGCCGCAACATCCTCGAGCGGGTCAATGAGGTCGCGCCGTTCCTGAGCTACGACCGCGACCCCTACGTCGTCGTGGTCGACGGCAAGGTCTACTGGATCCTCGACGGCTACACGACCGGTGCGACGTATCCCTATTCGCAGGCCGCCACCTTCCAGGGCGTCAACGACATCAACTACATCCGCAACTCGGTGAAGGTGGTCATCGACGCGTACGAAGGCACCCCCGACTTCTACGTCCTCGACCCGAACGACCCGCTGATCAAGGCCTACGTGGCGACCTTCCCATCGCTCTTCAAGCCGATGGATGCGATGCCGGCCGGCCTGCGGGCACACCTGCGCGTGCCGGTCGACCTGTTCGACGTGCAGATCGGAATCTACGCGACGTATCACATCACCGACCCCAAGGTTTTCTTCGCTCGCGAGGATGTCTGGGACATACCGACCGCCCAGACTTCGCCCGGCAGCGCGTCGCTTCCGGTGCAGCCTTACTACGTCCTCTTCCGGCTCCCTGGCGAGCAGAGCCCCGAGTTCCTGCTCATCATGCCGTTCACCCCGCGTGGCAAGAACAACATGGTCTCGTGGATGGCGGCGCGCAGCGACGGCGCTCATTACGGCGAGTATGTGTCGTACGTGCTGCCCAAGGACAAGGTCATCCTCGGGCCGCAGCAGGTCGCCAACCTCATCAACCAGGAGCCCGCCATCTCGCGCGACTTCACCCTCTTCCACGGGACCGGTTCCCAGGTCCAGCAGGGCAACCTGCTCGTTGTGCCCATTGGCAACTCGTTCCTGTACTTCGAGCCGATCTACCTCAAGGCCACCTCGGCTTCTGGCCTTCCCGAGCTGAAGAAGGTCATCCTGGCCGACCAGTCGAAGGTCGTGTACACGGACACCTTGCAGCAGGCGATCGACCAGCTGGTCGGGACCGCGACAGCGCCTCCGCCGACGACGACCCCCCCACCGACGACGCTGACTCCCGCCCAGGTCGCTCAGATCGCGGACCTGGTCACTCAGGCCAACCAGCACTACGCGGCTGCATACGCAGCGCTCAAGGCCGGCGACCTCACCACCTTTGCGAACGAGATGGCGATCGTCGGCAAGCTGCTGCAGCAGCTTCAGCAGCTGACGGGGACGACAGCCACCTCACCGTCGCCGAGCCCGCGGCCGACGCCGAGCCCCTAACCCGTCAGTAGCGGCACGAAAAGGACGGGAAACAGCGAGCGGAATGTGACCTCTCCGCCGTGCTTCTCGTAAAGACGGAGGTCCTGCGGCTCGCCCGGTGACACGGCCACCGGTATGACCATGCGCCCTCCCTCGGCCAGCTGCTCGATGAGCGCGGGCGGCACGCCGCGGGCTGCGGCGGCGACGACGATGATCTCGTAGGGGGCTTCCGGCGGCCACCCCAGGCTTCCATCCCCGACTGCAACCTCGACGTTGGTGAAACCGAGCCGGCGCAGCGTCGCCGCCGCATGCTCGGCAAGCGCCGGCTCGCGCTCCACGGTGATGACCTTGCGGCAAAGCCGGCTGAGCACAGCGGCCTGGTAGCCGGAGCCGGCGCCCACCTCCAGGGCAACGTCGTCCGGTTTCGGCGCGACGGCCTGGGTCATCAGCGCGACCACCAGCGGCTGGGAGATCGTCTGTCCACATTCGATCGCGAGCGCGCGGTCTTCATACGCGTGGCGCCTCAGCTTTGGCAAGACGAACTCCTCGCGCGGAATCTCCGACATCACCTTCAACACTCGCTCGTCGGTGACGCCGTGAGGCAGCAGCTGCTCGGCCACCATCCGCTGGGCAGGTGTATCCATTCGAATCTGACTTCGAGAGTACAATTCCGGCGTCTCATTGGCGTCGTCCGCCCAGAACTCCGTCCCGCAAAAATGGCGCCGCCCCGTCCGGCAGCGCTCGCGCCTGGTCCGACGCACAGGCCCGGCGCACGCACGCGTCGAGTTCGCCCACCCCTCCGAGCAGGAGTTCGCGCGCTTCCTCGACTACTACCGCATCCGATGGGTGTACGAGCCGGTTTCTTTCCCGATCGCCTGGGAAGGCACCCGCGTATCGGAGATGTTCACGCCCGACTTCTACTTGCCGGAGCACGACCTGTACATCGAGCTGACGACGATGAAGCAGTCGCTCGTCACGCCGAAGAACCGCAAGCTGCGGATGCTCCGGGAGCTTTACCCCGAGCTCAACGTGCGACTTCTCTATCGCAAGGACTACCAGCAGCTGCTGGCCAAGGCGGGCTACGGCGCGGTCGAGGTTCAGAACCTGCGCAAGCAGGACGTCGGCGACATTCTCATCTCTCCGGTCGAGCTCGAAACCCGGGTCAGGGCTCTGGCGCGCAAGATCTCGCGCGATTACCGGGGGCAGTCGCTGGTCGTCGTCGGCGTGCTCAAGGGCGTGACGTTCTTCCTCGCCGACCTCGCGCGAGGGATCAAGGTGCCATTTGTCATCGACTACCTCGACCTCAAGCGCTACGCCGGCGCTCAGCCGTCTGACCGCGTGCGCATCGCGCGTGACATCGACTATCCGATCGCCGGGCGTCACGTCCTGCTCGTCGAGGACATCGTCAACACGGGGCTCACGCTGGATTACGTGCTGTCGGTGCTGCGTGCTCGCGAGCCGGCCTCGATCGAGGTGGTCACACTGCTCGACCGGCCGCTGCGGCGCCTGGTCAAAGTGCCGGTGCGCTACGTCGGCTTTCAAATCCCCAACGACTACGTGGTGGGTTACGGGCTCGACTATCGCGAGCTGTACCGCAACCTTCCATTCATCTGCACGCTGCGCGCCAGCGTGCTTGACATCCCCACCGCCCCAACCCCCGTTTCGCCGGAGGGCGCAGAGTAGGCGCAGGCGCCCGGCTGTCGCGCCTGCTTGCCTGGATGGGCCGCCAGGACTTCGACCTGCTTGTCACGAGCGGGCTGCTGGCCCAGGTCGAGAAGATCGTGGTCGAAGCCCACCGGAAGCTCTACCTGGACGAGGGCCGGGAGTGGTCGCGACCCGTCGCCTACAGGTGGCTTCGCTATGAGGATCCGATGCCGGTCACACGCCTCGCGGAGGGCGCGAAAAGGCTGCGGCGGAGGGGTGCAGAATTCGACGCCAAAGCTGTGGACAAAGCCTGCTCTGAAGCGTCCCAAAAGGGCTTTTTGAACTAGAAACGGGGCTGTGCAGGGGTTGTGGAAAACACATGCCCCAAGCGACCTTCCTGTTTACCCTGAAGTCCCCTATGCGTTTTTCGGTTTCCATCCCGGGTTGCCCCGGACCTTCCACCTACTCGACGTTCGGTATCCTCAGGTTTACCGTAC
>DASQAU010000098.1:0-1754 GCA_035635595.1 Candidatus Eiseniibacteriota bacterium | reverse complement strand
ACCTATCTGAAGTCGGGAGCCGACCGCGCGGCGCTCGTCGAGACGCTGGCCACGGCGGCCTGCAAGGTCGGCAACGACCCGCACAACCAGGAGCTGGGACTCTGCCTGCTCGAGGACTATCTGAAGACGCGGGCCGCCGACCGGGACCGCCTGCTCCTCGCGTGCGCCCAGCACACGGCCGGGCATCGCAAGTACGGCGACCACCTCGAATCGTATCGCCGCTTCGCCGAGGCGTTCGGGCTCTAGCTTTTTATCGCCGACCATGGTCAGCGCTCGTCTTGCGAGCACGGAGACGCCGCTCGCGCCACCGCTCCCGCACACGCGCGCCATGGCAGTCACGTATTCCGTAAGAACTATCAGCTTGAGAACTATTAGTAGAGGAGACTCAACCGGCGCTACACCGCGGCGCCCCGCAAGATAGCAAGGCGCCGCGGCGCGCCGCATTGCGGTCGTACCACGCGATTCCGAAGCCTAAATCTGGGGTATTCGCTTCGATGGACGCCGGCGCTACACTGCGCCCGTCGCAGCGTTCACCGTGTTACACAGTTCAGGATAGATAAGGTTCGTCGCATAGGCGCTCCTCCACGGCGATCGTCCTCGGATTCGGTTATTCTGACGGTGCTGCTGGCTGCAGCCAAGGGGGCGCCAATGTCGGGGAGCAGCGCCAAACAGAAAGTTCTTGAGGTGATCGAGAAGCTGCCAGCGGACGCCACGCTGGAGGACGCGATCGAGCGCCTGGTCCTCTTGGCGAAGACCGAGCGGGGGCTGGCGGAACTGGATTCTGGGCAGGGCGTCGATCACGCCGAGGCGAAGCGTCGACTTCTCCGGTGACCCAGGTTCTGTGGGCGCCTCAGGCAATCCAAGACGTCGAGGCGATACGCGCGCATGTGGCCCGCGACTCCACTCACTACGCCGACCTCGTCGTCGAACGGATCGTCGCCGCTGTGGAACGACTCAAGGACAACCCTCGCTCTGGACGTGTCGTGCCTGAGCTTGGCGACGAGTCGATCCGCGAGGTCATCCACGGCAACTACCGAATCGTCTACCGCCTGCGACCTGACCTGGTCGAGATCGCGACCGTGTTTCATGGCGCTCGCCTGTTCCGACTGTGACCGACGACGATGACATCCGAGCGTCGAACTTCCCGATGAACCCGCCGCCGGCTTCGCGTTGCTCAGCCGCCGCGGGTTATCGCGATCGTTAGACAGGCATGATCAGTCATCTCCTGGCGGGCCTTGCGTGGTTGGCTTTCGCTGTCGCGTTGGTGCTGGGAAGACAGGAAATGTTCCAGCAGGCCGCTGCAGCGCACGAAAAGGTCTGGGGCAGGCTGGGAGTCCGCCGCGGCTCGGAACGAATCAATCGTATCTTGGCGATGACGGTCATTTTTTTCCTCGCGGCGTTCACCGCCATGGCCGCGCTCTGCGAGCTCTACACGGCCGTCACTGGGCGCGACTGGCCTTTGCGGTACGCACGATGGGGCGACTTATGGCCTTTCTGAGACAGGACCCAAGCAAATCAGTTACGAGTGGGTGAGTAACCGGGAACATGGGTAACACAATAAACCGGCAACATGGGTGACAGTGCACGACTAGGGTCGGATGACGTAGTCGCGTTCATCGACGCGTCCGAGCAGGACGTGGCAGAAGTGAATGGACCAGATGCCGTCGTGCACCTCCTCGAGGCCCACGGGATGCTGCTGGAGTGCGTTCGAGAGAAAGAGCAACCGCTTCTTGAGCCGAATCGTGCCGGCGTTC
>DASQAU010000097.1:0-9678 GCA_035635595.1 Candidatus Eiseniibacteriota bacterium | reverse complement strand
GTATTTCGATGACGCGATCGCCGTCATGCAGACGGAGGCTGCGCTGGAGCGCATCGCCTACGAGATCTGCGTGGATTCGGCCGCCGAGAACATCGACTACCTCGAGGTCCGCTGGGCGCCGCGCCTGCATCTGCGCCGCGGGCTCAGCGTGCCGCAGGTGATCACCGCGGTGCTGGCCGGATTGAATGCCGCGCCGCTTAGGGCGGTCGCGATCGTGTGCGCGATGCGCCAGGACACGCCGGAGGACAATGTCGCGCTGGCGCGGGAGGCGGGCCGGTTCGCGGGCCGCGGCGTGGTCGGGTTCGATCTTGCCGGCGATGAGGTGCGCTACCCGGCTTCGCCTCAGCGTCCGGCGTTCGACGCAGCGCGGTCTGCGGGCCTGAGGTTGACCTGCCATGCGGGCGAGGCCGGCGACCCATCCAGCGTCGAGGAGGCCCTCGGCCTGGGGGTGGAGAGGATCGCGCACGGCGTGATCGGCGCTCGCGAGCCGCGGATCGTCGAGCGGATCAGGTCGGAGGGCGTGGTGCTCGACCTCTGCCCGACCGCGAACTGGAAGTGCAAAGCGGTGCCGACCCTCGCCGAGCACCCGTTGCCCAGGCTGGTGCGCGCCGGCATCCGCTGCACGATCAGCACCGACTCGCGCACAGTCGCGGACACGACCCTCAGCCGCGAGTTCGAGCTTGCCGCCGCGATGGGAATGAGCGACAAAGAGCTGCAACAGTGCAACGCAACCGCTTATGAGGCCAAGTTCGGCTGACCGCCTTAACAGGCAGCGTTGTTCTCGATTTTTCCGCACCCTAAAGTGAACCGCGGTGTGCCGGCGGGGGAGGAACCGGCCTGGAGGAGGGAGGGCCCTCGAAGAGGTCTGCCTCATCGCCCGAGACTCAGCGCATTGACAGCGAGTGCCGGCTCCCGCGTGCATCCCGACCAATGCAACGCCGCGTTCGCCGGCAGCGGCGGCAAACGAAGGCCCCCCTCTTAGCCCCCCGTCCCGAACAACCTGTCCCCGAAGTCCCCCAGGCCCGGCACGATGAACGCCCGGTCGTTCAGCCCCTCGTCGAGCGCCGCCGTGTAGATCCGCACCTCGGGATGCCGCTCCTCGAGCACCTTCACGCCTTCGGGCGCCGCCACCACGCAGATCATGCGGGCGTTGCGCCCGCCCGCTTCTTTGATCAGGTCCAGCGCCTGGGCGGCTGAGCCGCCGGTGGCCAGCATCGGATCCAGCAGCAGGGGCACCTTCCCCTCGAGCTGAGGGAGCTTCTTGTAGTAGATCCGGGCGACCGCCGTCTCCTCGTCACGCTCCAGCCCGATGTACCCGACGCTGACCCTGGGCAGCAGCTCCAGCACCGGGCCGAGGATCCCGAGCCCCGACCGCAGGACCGGGATGGCGACCACCTCGCGATCCATCGAGATCGCGTCCGCTTCGGTCAACGGCGTCTGCACCCTGCCATGCGTCACCGGGAGGTCGGCGGTGGCTTCATAGAGCAGGAGGGTGATGATCTTGCGAGCGAGCACCCTGAACTCCTCGGGAGCGGTCGAGCGATCGCGCAGGCCGCGCAGGCTGTCGGCGACGAGGGGGTGGCTACTTACCTTTAGCGGCACGGTCGTGCTCGATCAATCGCCGGACAGCATCGACGGCAACCTTCAGCATGCGATCCATGTAAGACGGGTCGAGGTGGTGGATCTCCCCCGCGCCCAGCTCGTCCACGCACAGGTTGATCGTGCCCGCGCGCAGCTTCCGCAAGCGCGCGACCACAAAGAGAGTCGAGGTCTCCATGTCGTTGCTGAGCACGCCCGCGCGCGACCACATCTCAAGCTCGTCCCGCAGGTGCGGCCGCGGCATGGTGTCGGGCATGAGGTCTGAATAAAGCGCATCGACCGACCGGATGATGCCGACGTGGTACGGCACGCCCGATGCCTGCGCCGCCTCCACCAAAGCGTTGACGACCTCAAGCGAAGCGACGGCGGGATACTCCGGCGGCACGTAGCCATTCGGGGTGCCCTCGGTGCGGACGGATCCGAGCGCGATCACCAGGTCGCCCACCTTGATCTCGGGCTGCGCTGCGCCGCACGTGCCGACGCGCACGAAGGTGTGCACGCCGAGCTCGCCCAGCTCCTCAACGCCGATCGCGACCGATGGTCCTCCCATTCCAGTCGACATGGTCGAGACCGGCACGCCGTTCAGCGAGCCCGTGAACGTGCGGTACTCCCGGCTGAACGCGACCTCTTTTGCCCCATCAAGGTACTTCGCGATCATCGGCGTACGGCCGGGGTCGCCAGGCACCAGCACGTAGTCGCCGACTTCACCCCTGGCGAGCCCGACGTGGTATTTCTTCTCGCCCGTCGCTGCCACCGGCTGGAAGTCTATCGAGCCTTGGCCCCACGAACTCGGAGGCTTCGGCCTTGAGTTCGCGGGGGCCCCTAGTGGGTTACGCCGTCCTTGTCCACTCGGGCAAGCACGTGCGGCGGCCGCTTGACCTCGTGATCGCTCAGGCGCCACGCTTTTTCGAGCCTCGCGGTGACGCGGTCGACCAGTTCCCTTGACCGACCGTGGACCGTGACCAGCGGATCGCCCGCGCGCACCTTCGCGCCGACCGGCGCCTCGATCACCAGACCCGCGGCGTGGTCGACTTTGTCCTCCTTGCGCACGCGCCCGGCTCCCAGCTCGAGCGACGCCAGGCCGACGGCCAGCGCGTCGATCGATTCGACGTAACCGCCGGCCGGCGATGCGATGGGCACCTGGACCGGCGCCACGGGCAGGCCGTCGGCGAGCCTGCCGCCCTGGGCGGTGAGCATGCGCAGGAACGCCTCGCGCCCGGCGCCCGAACGCAGGGCCTCATCCGGGTCCGTGTCGACCTCCGCCAGCCAGCACATCTCGCGGGCGACGACGAGCGACACCTGCACGAGCTCGTCGTCTCCCTTGCCTGCAAGCGCGTCCAGCGCTTCCTGCACCTCGAGCGCGTTGCCGACCGAGCGCCCCAGCGGGTTGTCCATGGCCGTGACCAGGGCCACGGTGCGGCGCCCGGCTCCCTCGCCGAGCTGCACCATCTCAGAGGCAAGCTCCACCGCGGCATCGACGTCGGGCATGAATGCGCCGCGGCCGAACTTGACGTCGAGCACGATCGCGTCCGCCCCGGCAGCGATCTTTTTGGACATCACGCTGGAGGCGATCAGCGGGATCGACGGCACGGTCGCAGTTACGTCGCGCAGCGCGTAGAGCATCTTGTCCGCCGGCACCATGTGCGGCGATTGCGCGGCGACGGCGATGCCGACCTCACGCACCTGGCGGATGAAGCGCTCGGGCTCGAGGTCGACTGTGAGCCCTGGCACCGATTCGAGCTTGTCCAGGGTTCCGCCGGTGTGGGCCAACGCCCGGCCGCTGAGCTTGGGCACTTTGACCCCGCAAGCCGCCGCAAGCGGGGCGGCGATCAGGGTGACCTTGTCGCCGACCCCTCCCGTCGAGTGCTTGTCGACCTTGACGCCCTCGATGCCGCTGAGGTCGAGCACCTCACCACTGGCGACCATCGCTCGCGTCAGCGCCAGGGTTTCCGCGCGCGTCATGCCGCGGATGCAGACCGCCATCAGCCACGCCGCCATCTGGTAGTCGGGAACCTCGCCGCGCAGGTAACCGGTCAGCAGGAACTCGATCTCTTCGGCCCTGTGCTCGCCGCCGTCGCGCTTGCGGCCGATGATCTCGACGGGAAGCAATGGCGCTCTAGCTCTTCTTGTACGGCTTGCCGTCTGCGGCAGGCGCCACAGCGCGTCCGACCGCCCCTGCGACGACCACGATCGTGAGGATGTACGGCAGCATCCCCAGGATCTGGTACGGGAGATTGACACCGCCAATCTGCAATCGCCCGCTGAGTGCGTCCGCGCCGGCGAAGAGCTGTGACGCGAGAAAAGCCCCGACCGGCGTCCACTTGCCGAAGATCATCGCGGCCAATGCGATGAATCCGCGCCCGCCGGTCATGTTGGGCAGGAAGTTGCCGATCTGCTGGAGCGAGAAGTAGGCGCCGCCCAATCCCGCCAGGGCGCCGCTCAGGATGACGTTCATGTACCGGATGAAATACACGTTGATGCCCGCGGTCTCGGCCGCCAGGGGATGCTCGCCACACGCGCGAGTGCGGAGGCCGAAGACCGTATGGAACAGCAGAAGATGGACGAGTGGGATGAGGGCGATGGCGACGATCGTGATCGTGCCGACGTAGGGAGAGTTGGGCAGGAAGTTCAAGCGAATCGCCGGCAGAACCCCGGTGCCGGCAAGGCTCGCGTTCTGGATGTACGTGCGGTAGAAGGAACCTGTGATGCCGATGGCGAGGATGTTGATCACTGTTCCGCTGACGATCTGGTCGACAAGGAACTGGATCGAGAGCACCGCGTGGAGTCCGGCAATCAACATTCCGGCCAGGACCGCGACAACGACACCAAGCAAAAGGTTGTGCGTCGCGACGGCGGCGGCGTAGCCCGCGAAGGCGCTCGTCAGCATGATGCCCTCGAGCGCGATGTTGACCACCCCGGATCGCTCGCTCATCACGCCGCCCATCGCGGCAAGCACGAGCGGTGTACCCGCCACCAGCGTCGCGATGATGAATCCCGAAAGGTCCAGATGCAGGAGGAAGTCGCTCACGGCTTAGACGAGATCCCCGCAGTCTCCCGCTGGGTGATCTGGAGGCCACCTGCCGGCGTTTCGCGGAGCCGAAAGATCCAACGGATCATGACCGGCGCCGCCACAAACATGATCACGATCGCCTGCACGATCGAGATGAGATCGGATGAGACCTGGGTCTCCAGCTGCATGAAAGCCGCTCCGTTCCGCATCGCGCCGAACAGGAACGCGGAGGGCAGGATCGCCCACGGGTTGCTCCGTGCCAGCAGCGCAACGGCGATCGAATCGAAGCCATAGCCGATTGAGAACGACGCCGGCATGTAGTGGGACACGCCGAGGATCTCGTCCGCTCCGGCGAGGCCCGCGAGCGCACCGGAGATCCCCATCGTCAGGACCAGAGTCCAGGCGACCGAGATGCCCGCCGCGCGGGCCGCTCCCTGGCTGAAGCCGACCGTGCGGATCCGGAAGCCGACCGTGGTGCGCTCGAGCAGGAACCAGATCACCGGGATCGCAAGCAGGGCGAGGATGAGGCCCAGGTGCAGCCGTGTGCCCTCGACCAGCACCGGCAGGTGCGCCAGCGGGTCGATGAATGGAGTTCGCGGCGCCGACGACTTGGGATCCGACATCGGACCCTTGTTGATCAAGTAGTCCGTCAGCTGGAAAGCGACGTAGTTGAGCATGATCGTGGTGATCACCTCGTGGGCGCCGAAACGAGCCTTGAGCAGGCCCGGCACCGCGGCCCAGATGAAACCTCCGAGCATGCCAAAGGCAAGGGCAAGCGGTATATGGAGGATGCCCGGCACTCCGATCAGGTGGTTGCCCGCGAGGACGCCAAAGATGGCGCCCAGGTAGAACTGGCCCTCGGCGCCGATGTTGAACAGGCCGGCCCGAAACCCGAGCGCGACTGCGAGCCCAAGGAAGACATACGGGACCATCGCCACGAGCGTTTCCGGGAACGCGCGGGGGTTCGTGAAAGCGCCTTGAAACAGGGCTGTAAAGGCGGCGACCGGGTCCGATCCTGTCGCGAGGACCACCACACCGGCCACGACGAAGCCGCAAGCGACGGAGATGAGGGGGATGACGACCGCCGAGAAAAGGCGCTGCCGCAAGGCGCGGCTCATCGTTACGCGGCCCCGGCCATCAGCAGGCCGATGCGTTCACGATCGGCCTCCTTCTGCTCGAACATCGCAACGACGTGCCCGCGGTACACAACCGCGACCCTGTCGGCGAGTGAGAGCACCTCATCCAGCTCGGACGAAACGAGGAGAACGCCCATCCCGTTGTCCCGCTCCTCGACCAGGCGCCGATGGATGAACTCGATCGAGCCGACGTCGACGCCGCGAGTCGGCTGGTTCGCCAGCAGGACCTTGGGCTGCGTGCCGATCTCTCGCGCGACCACCAGCTTCTGCTGGTTGCCTCCCGACAGCGAGCCCGCCGGCTGGTCCGGGCCATCCGTTCGAATGTCGAATGTCTTGATCATCCTCTGGGCGTAGCCGCGAACCTGGTCGAAGGCCCGGACGATCCACCGCGCAAACGGGGCCCGGTCGAACCGGGACAGCACCAGGTTGTCGGCGACTGAGAGCTCGAGCACGATCCCCATCCGGTGCCGGTCGGCAGGGATGAAACCGAGACCGGCCTCCAGGGTGCTGTGCGTGCTGGCATGGGTGATGTCGCGGCCGCCCAACGAGATCCGTCCTGAGCGGGGCATGCGCAGCCCGACGATCGCCTCGACGAGCTCGTTCTGGCCGTTCCCCTCCACGCCTGCGATGCCGAGGATCTCGCCGGACCGCAGGTCCAGGCTCAAGTTGTCGACTGCAGTCTGGTGGCGATCGTCCTGAACCGTCAGCCCATTGATGGCGAGCAGGGTCTGTCCCGGCGTGTACTCCTTCTTCTCGACCCGAAGGAGCACGCTGCGTCCGACCATGAGGCGGGCCAGCTCCGCCTGGCTCGATTCCTTCGGCGTGGTGGTCGCCTCGACCTTGCCGCGACGCATCACGGTGATCTTGTCTGCCACCTCCAGCACCTCGGCCAGCTTGTGGGTGATGAAGATGACCGCCGCACCGTCACGGACGAGCGCGCGCACGATCTCGAAGAGACCTCGCACCTCTTGGGGCGTCAGCACCGCCGTCGGCTCGTCGAGGATCAAGAGCTTCGCGCCGCGATAAAGCGCCTTCAGGATCTCGACCCGCTGCTGAACCCCGACGGACAGGTCCTCCACCTTGGCTGCGGGGTCGACCTCCAGGCCGTACTTGCGAGACAGCTCTCGGACCGCAGCCTGCGATCGCTTGATGTCGATCGCCCCCGGTCCGGTGACGATCTCGTGACCGAGGACGACGTTCTCCGCCACCGTCAGAGGTGGGATGAGCATGAAGTGCTGATGCACCATCCCGATCCCCAGCCTGATGGCGTCCTGCGGCGAGCCGATGTGGACCGGTTTGCCGTCGTAGACGATCTCGCCCGAGTCTGCGCGAACGAGACCGTACACGACGTTCATCAGCGTCGATTTGCCCGCTCCGTTTTCCCCGAGCAACGCGTGGACCTGACCCCACTCGACGGTCAGGTCCACCGCGTCATTGGCTCGAAGGCTGCCGAAGGTCTTCACGATCCCTCGGAGCTCGAGCGCCGGTTTTGCTATCCCGTGTACCCCGTCTGCAACGTCCCGTCGGCCAGCTTCTTAAGCGCGTCCGCGACCATGGTCTTGGTCTCCGCCGAAACCTGCGAGTCGAAGTTATGGAAGGGCGAGATCCCCACGCCGCCGTTCTTGGCGTCGAAGGTCAGCAGGCCGCTCGACGGCCACGTGTCCTTGACCATGTTGGTGATTGCTGTCTTGACGGAGAAGGCGATGTGCTTCTCGGCACTCGTCACCAGGCACTTCTGGGCGTCTGGGTACGACACGTACTGGTCGACGTCGACTCCGACGCAGATCTTGTTGGCCTGAACCGCACCCAACAGGGCGCCGTTGCCCGTGTTGCCGCCTGCGCCGAACACGATGTCGGCGCCCTGGCCGAACATCGCCGTCGCCTGCTGCTTGCCCCAGTCGGGGTCGTTGAAGCTCTTGGCGCCGCTGGGCGGCTGGTAAACGCCGTACGTCGTCACCTGTGCGTTGGCGTACTTGGCGCCGTTCTCGTAGCCCACGCGGTACTTGTGCACGGGCGGGATGTCGAGACCGTAAACGCCGCCGATCTTGTTGGTCTTGGTCATCTTGCCGGCGACGATGCCGGCGAGGAAGCCTGCCTGGTCTTCACGGAACACGAGGCCGAGCAGGTTCGCCGGTGGCTTGTCGTACGCGTAGTCGACGATCGCGAACTTGACCGTCGGGTTGGCCTTCGCCATGGCCAGCGTGTCGTCACCGAGCAGGAAGCCGACCGTCACGATCATGTCGTACTTCTGGTCGATGAAGAGCTGCATGTTCTTCTGGTAGTCGGTGGGTTGGGTCGACTCGATGACCTTTGCCTTGACGCAGAGGCTGGAGTCGGCCTGGGCGTCCTGGACGCCCTGCCAAGCGTTGGCGTTGAAGGACTTGTCCGAGAGCTTGCCGACGTCGGTGACGAGTCCGACGTTATAGGTCTTGGTGCAGGTCGTGCCGGTGGTGCCGCCGGTGCCGCCGCAGGCGACTCCAAACACGGCGGCCGCGACCAGGGTAGCCATGGCCGCGATGCCCCTGATTGATCTCATACGGGTACCTCCCCAAACTTCGCGAATTACCTGACGAATGGGGAGTCTAAGCCAACTCAGGGCGCGAGGTAACTAGGAATCTCAGCGACCCCCAGCAACCGGTTTCTCGATCTCGTCCAGCAGCCTGGCGAGCTCGGAAAGCGTGGTCAGGCGGTACCACCCTTCGCGCGGAAGCGACTCCTCGGGCACGTGCTCGTGATGCCAGGTCACGTGGTACGGGATGTGCACGGCCCGTGCACCCAGCTCCAGCACCGGCGCCACGTCGGAGCGCAGCGAGTTTCCGACCATGACGAACTCCAACGGCTTGATGCCGCGCCGCGCCAGGACCCCCCGATATGAATCGACGTTCTTCTCGCTGACGATCTCGACGCCCAGGAACAGTCCGGCCAATCCCGAGCGCGCGAGCTTGCTCTCCTGGTCGAAAAGGTCTCCCTTGGTGATCAGCAGCAGGTCGTAACGCCGACCAAGCTCCTTGAGCGCCGCCTCGACCCCATCCAGCAATTCCGTGGGCTCCATGAGCATTCGCTTGCCCCAGCCCAGGATCACCTCGAGGTCAGACGCGGGAATCTTGCCGTGCGTGAGCTCGATCGCTGTCTCGATCATCGACAGCGTGAAGGCCTTGACGCCATAGCCGTACATGCCGAGGTTTTTCATCTCGGTCTCGGCGAGGTGCGCGTCGACGTCGGCGTCAGGGACGTGGCGTCTCAGGAGGTCCCGCAGCTCGCCCTGGGTGACGTTGAATCGCGTCTCGTTGTGCCAGAGGGTGTCGTCGCCGTCCAGGCCGACGACTGTGATAGGCATCCATTCGATTATCGGGTGCTTCATCCGCGGAACAAAAGTCGAAGAATTGTGGGTAAGAGGTAGACATGGACAAGCTCGACGGAATCCACCACATCAGCGCCATCACGGCCGACGCCACTCAGAACCTCCTCTTCTACGAAGGGGTGATGGGACTGAGGCTGGTCAAGAAGACGGTCAACCAGGACAACCCGAGCGTCTACCACCTCTTCTACGCGGACGAAGACGGCAGTCCCGGCGCCGACCTCACCTTCTTCGAGTACCCCGGCCTCGAGCGCGGGCGGGCCGGCGCGGGCATGATCCACCGCGTCGCCCTGCGGGTTGGCTCACGTGAAGCCCTCGACTTCTGGGCCAGACGGCTCGCGGCGGCAGGCATCGAGTCCACCCTCGAGGGCGATCGACTTCGCTTCGACGACCCGGAAGGACTGGGCCTCGAGCTGACGGCGGAGCCAACCAAGGACCACCCCCTGGTGGCCGAACACCACGAGATCCGGGAGAAGTTCGCGCTTCAGGGCTTTGCAGGCGTGCGCGTGTACTCACGGCGCCCGGAGGCCAGCCGGCAGTTCCTCAGCGAGACCCTGGGCTTCAGCGGCTCAGGC
>DASQAU010000096.1:0-3391 GCA_035635595.1 Candidatus Eiseniibacteriota bacterium | reverse complement strand
CAGCCGCGTCTGCTCCGGCCGGGGTGTGAAGCCGGTGGGGAAGTGCGCGAGCAGGTCAATACGATCTGTCACGCGTGGACGATGGTATCACGCGGGGTGTCGCAGGTATTATCGGGACGTGCCGGGCGACGGCTCTCGCGTGCTGTTCGAGATTTCCGCCGGCGGCCTCGTCCTCGACGAGGAGGGCCGCGTGCTCTTGATCCGCGCCCGCGACCTGCGCGGCCAGCCGGTGTGGACTCTGCCGAAGGGGGCCTTGACGTCGGGCGAGACAAGCGAGGCCGCGGCCCTGCGCGAGGTTCGCGAGGAGACCGGCTACCGGTGCGAGCTGGTGCGCGAGCTCGCGCCGGTCACGTACTGGTTTCGGCGACAGGGCCGGCAAGTGAAGAAGACCGTGCGGTGGTACCTCATGCGACCGCTCGAGAAAGTCGGCGAGCACGACCACGAGGTCGACGAGGTGCTGTGGACGGACAAGGACGACGCGCTCGCGCGCCTGCGCTACGACTCCGACCGGCGTCTCCTCGCCGGAGCCTGAATCGACCTGGCATGCGCTGCCACTTGCCAAGGCGCAGCCTCTAGGGTAGCTTCACGGCCCAGTACCTGTCGTTTCCTGGGTAGCGAACAACACCGGTCCGGCTCCTGGCGCTTTCGACCCTCTCGGGAGGGTTGGTGGGACATACCCGCCAGCGCAGGAGGGATTGATGCAACGTTATATCGCGCGAAGGTTCCTGCAGAGCCTGCTGGCTCTCTGGGTCATGAGCCTCATCGTCTTCAGCCTGGCGCGGGTGACCGGCAACCCGCTTGACGTCATGTTGCCGCTCGAAGCCGGGCCCGAGGAGTACGAGCGGGTCTCCAAGCACTGGGGGCTCGATAAGCCCCTCTACGTCCAGTACGTCGTCTTTCTGACCAAGGCCCTCCAGGGGGATTTCGGGAATTCCTGGAAATGGCATGGGTACACGGCCATGGGGCTGGTCGGGCAGCGCCTGCCGGCAACCCTCCAGCTGGCCGGCTTCGCCTTGTTCATCAGCATCGCGATCGCGCTGCCGATCGGCGTGCTGGCCGCGGTCATGAAGGGCACCGTCTGGGACTCTGCGGCGAAAATCATCGCGCTGCTCGGCCAGTCCCTGCCCGGCTTCTGGCTGGGGATCGTCCTGATGTGGATCTTCGCGGTCCACCTGGGCTGGTTTCCGACCTCCGGTCGAGGCGGAATCCAGTACATGATCCTGCCGGCCATCACCCTCGGCTGGTTCCAGGTCGCCGCCGTCATGCGGCTGGTCCGCTCCTCCATGCTGGACGTGCTGGACAGTGAGTTCGTCAAGCTGACTCGCATCAAGGGTCTCTCGGAATGGAAGGTCGTCTGGAAGCACTGCTTGCGCAACGCGGCGATCGCCCCCTTGACCTACTTCGCGATCATCGCCGGCGTCCTGATGACCGGCTCGGTGGTGACGGAAAGCGTCTTCTCCTGGCCGGGCACCGGGCTCCTGGTCGTCGATGCGGTGAGGGCGCGAGACTTTCAGGTGGTCCAGGCCGTGGTGATCGTCTTCGCCGGCATTTTCATCTTCACGAACCTGCTGGTCGACATCCTTTACGCATACCTCGATCCCCGTATCCGGTATCAATAAGCGGAGGAAGGGAGTCGGCACATGGCTACTGTGACCGCGCGAACTCTTCCCTGGTATGCGCCACCGCGGGTCGCGCATGCGATGCGTCAGGTCCGACGCTACCCGGTCGTGGCGCTGAGTCTGCTCATGTTTCTCCTGGTGATTCCGGCCGTGGCCGCGCCGCTGATCGCGCCCTACGATCCCTTGCAGGGCTCGCTGGCCAAACGGCTGAAGCCGCCCGCGTGGCAGCAGGGCGGCTCCCTCGATAATCCGCTGGGCACTGACAAGCTCGGGCGCGACATCCTGAGCCGGATGATCTACGGCGCCCGGGTCTCGCTTGCGGTGTCCATGGTGGCGATCTTCGTCGGCGGCATCGCGGGCACGGCGCTGGGGCTGATGTCGGGCTATTTCGGCGGGAAGACGGACGCGCTGATCATGCGTCTGGTCGACATCTCTCTGTCCCTGCCGACGATCTTATTGGCCCTCGTCTTGGTCGCCGCGGTCGGGCCGAGCTTCAGCACGGTCATTATCGTGCTGGTCGTGCTCCTCTGGGCGCGCTACGCTCGGCTGGTCCGCGGGGAGACCCTCAGCATCAAGCAGAGGGATTTCATCGCGCGAGCGCGGGTGGCCGGGGCGTCCCACACCCGCATCATGACTCGGTACATCTTTCCCAACGTCGTCAACTCGCTCGTCGTCCTGGCGACGCTCCAGGTGGGATACGTCATTCTGCTCGAATCCGCCCTGAGCTTTCTCGGCGCGGGCCTGCCCCGGCCCACCCCGGCGTGGGGCCTCATGATCGCCGATGGCCGCGAGTTGATCGTCACCGCCTGGTGGGTCTCGATGTTCCCCGGGCTCGCGATCATGTTGACCGTGCTCTCCCTGAACCTCTTGGGTGATTGGCTGCGAGATCATCTGGATCCCAAGCTCAGACACGTCTGAGACCAGAAAACGTGCGGAGGAGATATCCGATGAAACGCGTCGTTCCGGTTGTGTTGGGGCTCCTGCTGGCGACTTTGACCTTCACTCTGGGAACCGCTCCGGCGCAGGAGGCCAAGATCCCGAAGTTGGTGTTCGCCTCCGCCGGGTTCGAGGACAGCAACCGCTACTGGATGATCAGCCGTCCCGACCATCTCCAGTACGACCCATTTCTGGAGACGCTGCTCGAAGTCGATCCGAAGAGCGGCGAATACACGCCCCGTCTGGCCGAGAAGTGGCAGGCGAGCCCCGACTTCAAGGAATGGACGTTCACCCTGCGCAAGGGCGTGCCGTTTCATTTCGGGTACGGGCAATTCACCGCCAAGGACGTCGTCCACTCCCACGCCCTGATGATGCGTCCGGAAGCGACTGCGACCCTGGTCGGCTTCTGGCGACAGGTCGAGGAGGTCAAGGCGGTCAACGACTACCAGGTCGTGTTCCGCTTCAAGCGTCCCACGACGGTCATGCCGTACGCGGCCTCGCGCGCCGGCGATCTCCGGATCGTCAGCAAGGCCCAGTGGGACAAGGAGGGACTCGAGGGGTTCGACAAACGGCCGGCCGGAACCGGCTCGTATCGCTACGTCGGCCGACAGCCCGGCCTCTCGATCAACTTCGAGCGGGTAGACAACCACTGGCGCGGCGAAAAGCCGTCGTTCAAAGAGCTCGAGTTCAGACTCGCGCGCGAAGAATCGACGCGGCTGGCGATGCTGCTGTCGGGTGAGGCTCAGGTCGGCGACTTGCCGCGCGAGCTGCAAAAGGACGCGCTCAAGAAGGGCATGAAGATCTTCTCGTCGTCGTTCCCTGTCGACTGGATGACG
>DASQAU010000095.1:0-1602 GCA_035635595.1 Candidatus Eiseniibacteriota bacterium | reverse complement strand
TGCGGCCGTGCAGGCCCGTGAGGCCGGACAGCAGCTGTTTGCGCGCCTCGGGCAGGGCGTCGTAGGCAGCGCGCATGTCGGCGAACATGGTGCCGCCTTTTTCCGAGGGCACCTCCTTCGCGTGCAACATGGCCAGCAGCGGCAGAGCGTTCTCGTACGTCGAATCGGTGTGCCAGTCGGTGGCGCGCTTGACGCCGTACCAGTCGATCTTGCCCGTCTCCTCCACATTGGTCAGCCAGGAAACTTCCGGACAATCGACGTGGCGATACTTGATCAGCGCGTGGGGGCGCGGCGCGCCGAAGCGGCGGCCGAAGGCGGCGAGCTCGGGCGCCCCCAGGTCCTGATCCCGGAAGACCAGCACCGGATGCTCGGCAAAGGCCGCCTGGATCTCGGCGAAGGTGCCTGCCTCGAGTGGCTTCGATAGATCGATCCCGAGGACCTCGGTTCCCAGCGCTGCGCCGAGGGGACGAAGTTGCGGTGCCTGTGTCATGACCGATCCTCCATGGTCGTCGATTGATTCCAGCCCCACCAGGCGCACACAGCCTGGCCCATGACGAGATGCTTATCACGTTCTGGCAACCAGGGTAGCTCCTCGGTGAACATCGTCACGCACTGCCGCCAAGAGCACGGCATTTTCGTGATGTCGGTTCCCCAGAACATGCGCGCCGGCCCGAAGGCATCGTAGATCTGGCGCAAGTACGTGTGCATGCTAGTGAACGGATACGGTCCACTGCAATAGCCTGGAGCGCCGGTCGCCTTGACGGCGACGTTGGGATGCCGTGCCAGCTTGATGAGCGCCGGCATGTGCTCCATCGCCGCGTCGTCTTTCAGGGTGGTGGTGCCCCCCCGACCGCCCAGGTGGTCGATGGTCAGCCGCAGGCCCGGATGACGCTCGGCGATCCGCGCGATGTGCGGCAGCGAGTCCGTCGCCAGCATGGCGATCGGCACGCCGGCCCGCTCGGCGGCGGCCCACAACCAATCGAGCGTCCCATCAGCCAGCCAGCTCCGCATCGGCTCCTGAAGAAATCCGTAGCGCAGGCCCAGCATGCCCGACTGGCTGCGCCACGTCTCGACGAGGGCGCGCTTGTCCGGCGCATTCAGCGGGACGGCGCCGAGGATGGCGAAGCGGCCGGGAAAGTCTCGCACAGCCTTGAAGGCCATTTCCGTCGACTTGGGGTCCCAGCCCGGCGGGTGGATCACGGCGGCATCGACACCGCCCTTGTCCATGAGGCCCACGGCCTCCTCGGTGGTGAACGAGGTGACCTGGCGATGGGCCATGTTGCTGGGCAAACCGCTGCCCCAGAGATGGATCTGAGCGTCCACGATGCGCATCACGCCTCTCCTCCCCTCGCCGACGGTCGGCTTTTGACCCACCCACCGCTCGATCGCCATCGAGAGTATCCTGTGTGGGCTAATGCTGCACCTCCCGCAGGCGAGCACGGAGCGTACCGTGATCAACCAGAGGAGAAACGTCCATGGTCAGCCGCAGAGCGTTCCTGTCGCTCGTCGCGGGTAGCATGAGCGCATCACGCGTCGCGTTCGCCCAGCCGGAGGCTCGCAAGGTCGCGCTCTACGCCAACGTCGGGGCCGATCTCACGCACT
>DASQAU010000094.1:0-2063 GCA_035635595.1 Candidatus Eiseniibacteriota bacterium | reverse complement strand
GCCCTTGAGCAGGGTCGCGTTGCCGCCCTCGAACCTGATCCAACCCTCGTTGAATCCGTCGAGCATCTGGATGCGCGGAATCGGATCGCGCATTCCCTGGGCGCGAAAGATCGCGCCCCAGTTCTCGCGAGGAACGGCCTCAGCGCGAACCGGGCGATGCAGCGCCTTCGAGAGCTCCGCTGCGATTCCGTGCTGGCTCAGCCGCTCCGGGCCCTCCAGCTCGACCACGCGCTTGCCAGTCCAGTCTTGCAGCAACAGCTCGGCTGCGACCCTGCCGACGTCAGCGGTGGCGACCATCGGCATGGCCTTGTCGAGGGGCTGGAGGAAGCAGGAGATGACGCCTTGGTCCCGGGCCTGGGCAATGTCCCAGCTCAGGTTTTCCATGAACCAGGCGGGCCGCAGGAACGTGATGGGCAAGGGCAGCGTCGAAAGCGCTTCTTCCATCAGCGTCCGTTGGGTCAGCAGGTTCGACTGCGTGGCCTGGGCACCGATGGTGGAAAGAAAGACGACCTTGGCCGGACGGGTGGCGAGGAGCGCTTGATGGACGGCGGAGATGACGGCCTTGGCTTCGGGAAAGCCGGGTTCCGGATCGAAGTTCGAAGGCGGCAGGACGAAGACACCCGTCACGTCCCTGAAGGCACGGGTCAGCGCCTCGGCATCCTCCATTCCGGCGATCGCGACTTCGCAGCCGAGATCGGACCAGGACCTGCCCTTGTTCGGATCGCGGACGACCGCGCGGACGCGTTGATCGGCGGACAGCAAGGCGCGCGCGACGGCACTGCCGACCTTGCCCGTGATCCCGGTGATTGCATGAATCGACATGGCATTCCCCTCTGTGAAACGCCCGCCACCATGGCTGGGACGTCGGAGCGGAATTGAATCGTAGGGACCGGATGTCATTGAGTAAAACAACTGAGTAGCATATCATTCGTGACACCTGTTCACGAATCTCGCCATGGCCCTGGACGGACGACTTCTCTCCAACGTGCATGTGCTCGCCGCGGTCGTCGAAGGAGGCGGCTTCGCCAGGGCTGCCGAAGCCTTGGGGCTGACGCCTTCCGGAGTCAGCCGCGCGATCGCGCGGCTCGAAGCGCGCATCGGGGTGCGGCTCCTCGACCGGACGACGCGGTCCGTGAACCTCACGGACGAAGGCCGGCTTTTCTACGCCAGCATCAATCCGCTGGTGCTGGGCATCGAGGACGCGGTGACGCGCGCCGCCGGTTCATCCGGCTCCGTGCGGGGCCGCTTGCGCGTCAACACGGATGCCTTCACCTCCCGCCTGTTGCTGTCTCCCCATATCCGTCGGTTCCTGGAACTCTACCCGGAGCTGTCGCTCGAATTGATCGCGCGCGATCAACTCGGCGACCTGGTGGCCGAAGGCTTCGACGTCGCGGTGCGTTTCGGCGAGCCACCGTCGTCATCGCTGGTCGCGCGCAAGCTGATCGACACCCGCATCGTGACCGTGGCGACGCCGGACTACCTGGAGCGGCATGGACGGCCTGCGAAACCGGCGGACCTGGCGAACCACGTGTGCATCCAGGTGCGCGACCCGGTGACGGGGCAGCCCTTTCCGTGGGAGTTCCAGCGTGGCCGGAAGCTGATCAAGGTGCCGACGTCGGGGCGACTCCTCCTCACCGACGTCGGCACGATCCTCGGCGCTTGTCTCTCTGGTGCCGGCGTGGCGCAGATCAAGGCGCTCGGGATACAGAAGCTGCTCGACGACGGCCAGCTCATCGATCTCTTCCCGGACTGGCCCGACGAGCGGTTCCCGCTGTATGCGCTGTATCCCTCGCGTCACTTGCCTGCGGCAAAGGTGCGGGCCTTCATCGACTTCGTGATGGCAGCGATACGGGCAAAGCCGCAGGAGCGTTAACCGCTGTTCTGTGGCCATCGACGCCATGATGAAATGGTGAAGCTCGACCTCGCGGCGCTGGAGCGGGCGTACGCGGGCGCCTGATCAGACGCTCGTGTCCGCGCCCGTCAGACGCGACCGCTGAAGGTCTGCACCAGCAGCCAGCCGTTGAAGCCCGCGATCCCGAAGGCGATGAGGTAGGCGAGCACTT
>DASQAU010000093.1:0-3615 GCA_035635595.1 Candidatus Eiseniibacteriota bacterium | reverse complement strand
CCAGTACTACTGCCCGATGCATCCCTCGATCGTGCAGGACCATCCGGGGGAGTGCCCCATTTGCAGCATGACCTTGGTGCCGCGCGAAGGTGGGAAGGGAAAAAGCCAGCCGCCTCCGGGCATGCACAAGGTGTCGATGGCGTCAGATGCGGCTGACGCCGGCGGCCAACAATCGGACGGTGGAAAGCACCAGGGCGCGTACTACTGCCCGATGCACCCGAACGAGACCTCGGACGACCCGAACGCCCGCTGCCCCGATTGCGGAATGAAGATGGAGCCCCGTCCGCAAAAAGCGCAGCAGGAGATGAAGGGCATGCCAGGAATGGCAGGCACGCCGGGCATGCAGATGCCGGATGCCGGCCAAGGCATGACGCCGGGTAGGGAGTCCACAGATCCGAGCGCGCCTGGACGCGAAGGCAGGATCCCCGCTGGCTTGGGTCCAGTCGACCTGACTCCCGACCGCATTCAGTTGCTGGGAATGCGGTCGGCCCGGGTGAAGCGCGAGCAGCTGGACCCGGAGCTGCGCACCGTCGGCTACGTCGCGGCGAATGAGAAGGGCCTGGCGCAGATCCACACGCGCTTCGCCGGCTGGATCGAGCAGCTGAACGTCAACCAGACCGGCGAGCGCGTGCGGCGCGGCCAGGTACTCGCTTCGATCTACAGCCCGGAGCTACTCAACGCACAGCAGGAGTTCATCAACGCAAGGCGGTGGTCCAGCGAGGGCGGGGATCCCAAGTCGGTCTCTCAGATGACGGTCTCGGGTCTCGCAGCGGACGCGCGCCGCCGCCTGGAGCTGCTGGGGATTTCGAACACGGAGATCGATCGCCTCGCGCAAAGCGGGCAACCTCTGCGGGCGCTGCCGGTCCGGTCGACGGTCAACGGATACGTGACGGCGAAGAACGTACAGCAAGGCCAGTACGTCGATCCGTCCGCCGTGATGTTCGAGGTGGCCGATCTTTCGACGGTGTGGGTTCTTGCGGATGTGTACGAGTACCAGATCGACCGGATCAGCGTCGGGCAGCGCGGGGTCCTGGAACTCGTCGGGCTTCCGGGGCGCACGGTCACCGGACAGGTCCAGTTCATCTACCCATCGATCGATGCGGCGACGCGAACCTTGCGGGTGCGGTTCGAATTTCCCAACCCCGACCTGAAGCTGCGGCCCGGGATGTACGGCAACGTCCAACTCCAACTCGGCAAAAAGATTGGTCTGGTCATCCCGGCCGAGGCGCTCGTCGATACGGGCGAGGTCCAGTACGTCTTCCTGGCGCTGGGCGGCGGCCACTTCGAGCCGCGCCGCGTGCGCGTTGGAGAACGCAGCGGCGAGATGGTTCAGCTCCTCGAGGGCGTCGATGAAGGCGACGTCGTCGTGACCACTGCAAACTTCCTCATCGACTCCGAAAGCCGCCTGCGTGCCACCATTGAAGGCAGCACGGGTGGCGCTCCACAGCTAGCGTCCGACGCCGATGAGGTGATCGACAAGGCGAAGTACCCGGACAAGTACCAGCAGTACCGCGCCTGCGAAGTCCAGCACCGTGGGATGGGGACCATGGAACAGGACTGCAAGAACGCGATTCCAAAGCCCTGGAAGTAGGAGCCGACGCCCATGGTCGAGAAGATCATCGAGTTCTGCGCGAAGAACCGCTTCCTGGTCCTCCTGGGCGTCGCGTTCGCGCTCGCCGGAGCCGTCTACTCCATCCAGCGCGTCAAGCTGGACGCGATTCCGGACCTGTCCGAGCCGCAAGTGATCGTCTTTACCGAATGGATGGGACGGAACCCGACCTTGATCGAGGACCAGGTCACCTACCCGATCAGCTCGTCGCTCATCGCAGCGCCGCACGTCAAAGACGTGCGCGGGTTCTCGATGTTCGGCATGTCTTTCATCTACGTCATCTTCGAGGAGGGGACCGAAATCTACTGGGCGCGCAGCCGCGTGCTCGAATACATGAACGGCATTCGTTCGAGACTACCCGAGGGCGTGAATCCCGTGATCGGTCCAGACGCCACCGGGATCGGATGGATCTTCCAGTACTCCCTCGTGGACAAGACGGGAAAGCACTCGCTGGACGAGCTTCGGACGTATCAGGATTTCACCCTCCGTTACGCGCTCGGCAGCGTGCCGGGCGTGGCGGAAGTTGCGAGCGTCGGCGGGTATCAGAAGCAGTATCAGGTCATCGTCGATCCGAACAAGCTTCGCGCCTATGGCATCACATTGCAGGAGGTGGCCGACGCAGTCCGGGATTCGAACAACGATGTCGGCGGACGTATCCTCGAGCTCTCGCAACGCGAGTACTACGTGCGCGGGCGCGGCTATATCCAGGATCTCGCCGGCCTCGAGAAGATCGCCTTGCGCGCGGCAGGTGCGGGAGGAACGCCAGTTCTCGTCCGGGATGTTGCCTCCGTCCGTTTCGGCCCCGAAATCCGGCGGGGCCTTCTCGAATGGAACGGTGAGGGCGAGAGCGTGGGCGGCATCGTCATCATGCGGTACGGCGAGAATGCCCTCGATGTCATCGATCGGGTCAAGAAGAAAGTCGAGGAGCTCAAGGCAGGCTTTCCGGAAGGGGTGGAGTTCGCCGTTGCCTACGACCGTTCGGGTCTCATCGAGCGTTCGATTACAACACTCAAGCACGCGCTCCTCGAAGAAGCCATCACCGTTAGCCTGGTGATCATTCTCTTCCTGTTGCACATCCGCAGCTCGCTCTTGCCTATCATCACGCTGCCGGTGGCCGTCGCTCTGTCATTCATCCCGATGTATCTGCTCGACATTCCCTCGACCATCATGAGCCTCGGTGGGATTGCGATCGCGATCGGCGCGACGGTCGACGCCGAGATCGTCATGATCGAAGCCTCGCACAAGAAGCTGGAGCACGCACCTCCCAACGCGGATCGCCACAAACTTCTCGCCGAGGCGGCCAAGGAAGTCACACCGGCGATCTTCTTCTCTCTCCTGATCATCGCTATTGCATTCCTGCCCGTCTTCACATTGCCGGGCCAGGCCGGCCGGCTCTTCAAGCCGCTGGCGTACACGAAGACCGCCGTGATGCTCATCTCCGCGGTCCTCTCGATCACGCTGGCGCCGTCTCTGCGCGACGTCCTGATCCGCGGACGCATCTTCCCAGAGCACAAGCACCCGGTCTCCCGAGCGCTCATTGGCATCTACAGGCCATTCGTCTACGTCGCGCTCCGCCGGCCGAAGTCGACGATCGCCCTAGGCGTCTTCGCGCTCATTTCCGCCATCCCGCTGGCCATGAAGCTCGGGCACGAGTTCATGCCACCGCTGAATGAGGGCGACATGCTCTACATGCCCATCACGCTGCCCAACATCTCGATCGAGGAAGCCAAGCGGCAGCTCCAGATGCAGGACCGGATGCTCCGCGATTTCCCCGAAGTGCGCAGCGTCTTCGGAAAGGTCGGACGCGCCGAGACGCCGACCGACCCGGCTCCGATCACCATGGTCGAGACCACGGTGCAACTTGCTCCCGAGAAGGAATGGCGCAAGCTGCACGACGAGCGCTTCTACTCGAAGTGGCCGCGCTGGCTGCAGGCGCCATTCCGCCCGTTCTTCGCGGATGAGCACCGCATCACCTGGGAGGAGCTCACCACCGAGATGAACCGGAA
>DASQAU010000092.1:0-4485 GCA_035635595.1 Candidatus Eiseniibacteriota bacterium | reverse complement strand
GCCTCGGTCTCCGTTTCCGGCCGCACGAAGACGGCTGTGATCCGCTCGTTCGCCCCGATGTCGATCAGGTTGTTGACAGGCATGCCCTTGGCCTGGCGCTCGCGCTCGGGTACCTCGTGCACACGCAGCTGGAACACGCGGCCGCTTTGCGTGAAGAAGAGCATCGACGCGTGCGTATGCGTCGTCAGCAGGTGAAGCGCGTAGTCCTCTTCCCGCGTTCCGCTGGGTGCGTCGCTGCCCGCGGTCGGCTTGGCGCCCTTGAGCCCAACCCCGCCGCGCTTCTGCGCGCGGAACACGCGCAGCGGCTGGCGCTTGACGTAACCCCGATGCGTCAGCGTGACGACGACTTCCTCTTTCGGCACGAGGTCTTCTGCCGACAGCTCGGTCGCCTCCTGGTCCGTGATCTCGGTCCGGCGGTCGTCGCCGTACTTTTTAGACAGGTCGTCCATCTCGTCCTTGATCAGCAGCCGGACCTTCTGGTCGCTCGCCAGGATGGATTCGAGGTACGCGATCGTCTTGATCACCTCTTCGTACTCGGCGTCGATCTTGCCGCGCTCCAGCTTCGTGAGCCGGCTCAGCGTGAGGGCCAGCACGGCTTTGGCCTGCCGGTCGCTCAAGCCGAACTTGTTCTGCAGTTGGGTCGAGGCGATGTCCGGGTCGGCCGCTGCGCGGATGGTCTTGATCACCTCGTCCAGGTGGTCGAGGCAGATCTTCAGGCCTTCGAGGATGTGCGCTCGTTCCTGCGCCCGGTCGAGGTCGAAACGGGTGCGGCGGAGGATGACCTCGCGGCGGTGGTCGACGAAGAGCTGCAGCGCCTGCTTCAGGCTCAGAATCACCGGCCGCCCGTCGACGATGGCCAGCATGATCACACCGAAGGTCGTCTGCAGCGTGGTGTGCTTGTACAGGTTGTTCAGCACGGTGAACGCGCGAGCATCGCGCTTGAGCTCGATGACGATCCGCATGCCGTCCCGGTCGGATTCATCACGCAGGTCGGCGATGCCCTCGAGCTTTCTTTCTGAGACCAGCTCGGCGATCTTCCCCACCAGCGTGGCCTTGTTGACCGCGCACGGAAGCTCGTCGACGATGATCCGCTCGCGGCCGTTGGGCGCTTCCTCGAGGGTGTGGCGCGCGCGGACGATGATCCTGCCGTGGCCGGTCGCGTACGCGGCCTTGATCCCGGCCGTGCCCATGATCAGGCCACCGGTCGGAAAGTCCGGGCCCTTGACGAAGGTCAGGAGATCTTCCCCGGTTGCTTCGGGATTCTCCACCAGGTGCTTGATCGCGGCCGTGATCTCGCGCAAGTTGTGCGGCGGGATGTTCGTCGTCATGCCGACCGCGATGCCCGAAGCGCCGTTGATCAGAAGGTTGGGAATCCGGGCCGGCAGCACCTTCGGCTCCTCTTCCTGGCCGTCGTAGTTGGGCTGCATGTCGACCGTCTGCTTTTCGATATCGGCCATCAGCTCGCCGGTGATGGCCGAAAGCCTTGCCTCCGTGTATCGCATCGCAGCGGCGGGATCTCCGTCGACGCTTCCGAAGTTGCCCTGCCCGTCGATCAGCGGATAGCGGAGCGAGAAAGGCTGCGCCATGCGCACGAGCGCGTCGTAAACGGCGCCCTCGCCGTGGGGGTGATACAGCTTGAGAACGTCGCCGACAAAAGCGGCGCTCTTGCGATGCCGGCTCCCGGAGGTCGCTCCGGCGCGATGCATCGCGTAGAGGATGCGTCGCTGCACGGGCTTGAGGCCGTCACGCACCTCGGGCAGCGCCCGGCTGATGATGACGGACATCGCGTACTCCATGTAGGAGGTCTGCATCTCCTCCTGGAGGCTCCGCGAGACGATGGTTCCGATGTTGTTTTCGTCAGTCACTGGTTTGTCGCGTCACTCCTCGTACTTTTTCAAGACCACTACCGCGTTGTGCCCGCCGAATCCGAAACCGTTCGACATGGCAATGCGCACGTCCTTGCGCCGCGCCTGGTTCGGCACGTAGTCGAGGTCGCACGCGGGGTCTGGGTTCTCGTAGTTGATGGTCGGGTGGATGATGCCGCGGTTGATCGTGAGCAGCGTGGCGATCGCCTCCACTGCGCCGGCCGCGCCGAGCAGGTGGCCGATCATCGACTTGGTGCTGCTGATCGCGACTTTGTAAGCGTGGTCGCCGAGTGCGATCTTCAGCGCCTTGGTCTCGCCCGCGTCATTCAGCTGCGTCGAGGTGCCGTGGGCGTTGATGTAATCGACATCCTTCGGCTCGATGCCGGCATCTTTGAGGGCCAGTGTCACTGCGCGGGCCGGCGCCTCACCGGTCTCATCCGGCGCGACCTGGTGAAACGCATCGCACGTCAGCGCGTAGCCGAGCACCTCGCCGTAGATGCGAGCGCCGCGGTTGATTGCGTGCTCGATCGACTCGAGGACAAGTGTGCCGGCGCCTTCGCCGGGCACGAACCCGTCCCGGTCTCGGTCGAAAGGCCGGCTCGCCTTTTCCGGCGAATCGTTGCGCGTAGACAGCGCACGGATGGCGTTGAAGGCCGAGATGCCCACCTCGCACAGCGACGCCTCGCTGCCGCCGGCGAGCATGACGTCGGCGTCGCCGTGCTGGATGATTCGGGTCGCGTCACCCAGCGTATGAGTTGACGCGGCACACGCCGTTGTCACCGTTGTGTTGGGGCCCCGCAGGTGAAATGCCATCGCGACCGATGCGGCCGCCATGTTCGGGATGATCATCGGCGCGTAAAGCGGATTGAGGCGCCCTTTGGTCGCGTACGAGATGGCGCCGTTGGTCATCTCGATGAAGCCTCCGATCCCGGTGCCCATGTCGACGCCGACCCTGAAGCTGTCTTCCTTGGCGAGGTCGAGCCCCGAGTCGGCGAGCGCCATGGTCGATGCGGCGACCGCCATCTGCGAGAACCGCGCCATGCGCTGGGCGCCCTTGCGGTCCATGAAATCCTGCGGGTCGAAGTTGGGCACCTCGCAGGCAAACTTCGTCGTCAGCTTTTCAGTCGAATAGCCCTCGGCCATTCGACCCGTGCTCCGCCCTTCGATGAGGCCGTCCCAGTACTCCTCCAGGTTCTTGCCGAGCGGATTCACGGTCCCCATTCCCGTCACGACGACGCGCGTCCGGCCGTTCCTGCTCAATTTCCCACCTCTGCGCGAATCTTACCGACGAGCTGATTCTCCACCGCATCTCGGGTCACCCGGATCGCGTTCTTGATCGCGCGGGCGTCGGAGCGACCGTGGGCGACCACAGCCACACCGTCGATTCCAAGCAATGGTGCGCCGCCGAACTCCCTCCAGTCGATGCGAGCGCGGAGCTGCTGCACGCCAGGCCGGATGAGCATGCCGCCAAGCTTGCCGCGCATCGTCTTCGGGATCTCGTCGCGGAGGTTGCGAAAGAGAAACTCAGCGGTGGCCTCGGCCATCTTGATCGCGATGTTGCCGACAAATCCGTCGGCAACGATGACGTCGGCTCGCGCGCCGTAGATGTCCTTCGGCTCCACGTTGCCGATGAATCCGGGGAGCGAGCTCTTCAGCCGCTTGAAAGTCTCCTTGACCAGCTCGTCGCCCTTGCCCTCTTCCTCGCCATTGCTCAGCAAGCCGATGCGAGGGTTGGCCCGACCCAGCATCTCGCGGGCGTAGACGGCGCCCATCGCAGCGAACTGCACCATGTATTCAGGCTTGGAGTCGACGTTGGCCCCGACGTCCAGGAAGTACGCGAAGCCGTTTCGCGTCGGCACGATCGAGCCGAGCGCCGGACGGTCGACACCCTTGATCCGTCCCTGGATGAACAGGGCCGCGGCCATGATCGCGCCGGAGTTGCCGGCCGAGATCCAGCCGTCGGCACGGCGTTCCTTGCACATGCGCGCGCAGACGGACATCGAAGAGTCGAGCTTGGAGCGCACCGCATGTGCCGGATGCTCGTCCATGGCGATCACCTGTGTGCAGGGCACCAGCTGCATTCGCGGATGCGAGTCGAGCAGCGGCTGGACGGTGGCGGGCAAGCCGACCAGCGAGATGTCGATCCCGTATTCGGTGGCTGCCTGCGCGGCGCCCCGCACGATTTGAGCCGGCGCGAAGTCGCCGCCCATGGCGTCAACTGCGATTCGCATGTGACGCCGACCTAGATGTCGAGGTTGCGGACGCTCTTGGCGTGCGCCTGGATGAACTTCTTGCGAGGTTCGACGTCCGGCCCCATCAGTTTTTCGAATGTGTCATTGACCGCGGCCGCGTCTTCGACGGTGACCTGCAGCAGCACGCGAGTGGCCGGGTTCATCGTGGTCTGCCACAGCTCTTCGGCGTTCATCTCACCGAGACCCTTCATCCGCGCCGACTCGGCATTCTTGCCGAGCTGCCGGATGGCCTTGTCGCGATCGCCCTCGGAATGGCACCAGATGATCTGCTTGCCCTTGAAGACTTTGAACAGCGGCGGCTGGGCCATGTACAGGTAGCCCTTCTCGATGACAGCCGGGAAGTAGCGATAGAAGAAGGTCAGCAAAAG
>DASQAU010000091.1:0-33650 GCA_035635595.1 Candidatus Eiseniibacteriota bacterium | reverse complement strand
GGCAACAGCTCTTCCTGTGGCACGGTCCGGTAAAGCTTACCTTTCTTGAAAATCACGCCCTTGCCGCGCCCGCCCGTGACGCCGATGTCGGCATGACGGGCTTCGGCCGGGCCGTTCACCACGCAGCCCATGACGGCAATCGTGATCGGAACCTTGAGCCTCGCGATGTGCGCCTCGACCGCCTTCACGGTCGGCACCATGTCGTACTCGAGGCGGCCGCAGGTCGGGCACGCGACCAGCGTCGCGCTCTCGTTGCGGAAAGCCAGCGTCTTCAAGATCTCGTGGGCGACGCGAACCTCCTCGCGGGGATCCGAGGTCGCGAGCGAGACGCGGATGGTGTCGCCGATGCCCTCGCCCAGCAGGATGCCGAGTCCCACCGCGCTGCGGATGCTCCCTGCCTCGACCGGTCCGGACTCGGTGACACCAAGGTGAATCGGGTAGGCACGGGCCGCCGCGAACTTGCGGTTCGCCATCACGTTGGTCCACACGTCTGTCGACTTCAGCGACACCTTGATGAATCCCGGCCCGTAGTCGAGGTCTTCGAGGATCTTGCAGTGGCCGAGCGCCACTTCGACCATGCGGTCCGCGGTCTGCTCGCGGTTATCGCGGTCGATGGCATGCTCCTCGCGCATGCTCTTGTGCACCTCTTCAGGCAAGGAGCCTGCGTTGACGCCAATGCGGAAAGGGATCTGCCGTTCCTTGGCGGCGTTGACCACCTTGGTCACCTTGTCGCGGTCCGGAATGTTGCCCGGGTTGAGGCGCAGGCAATGGACGCCGGCCTCGATCGCCAGCAGTGCAAGGGTGTGGTCGTAGTGGATGTCGGCGATCACCGGCAGCGGCGATCCCTTGACGATCTCCTTGAGCGCCTCCGCTGCTTCGTGGTCCGGTACCGCGGGGCGCACGATCTCACACCCGGCTTCCTTCAGCTCGTGAATCTGGCGGAGCGTCGCTTTGACGTCGCGCGTGTCCGTCTTGGTCATCGTCTGCACGGCGATCGGCGCGGCGCCCCCGATGACCACGCCGCCGACGTTGACCGGGATGGACTTCCGACGCGTAACCACTACCTGACCCCGGGGAACTGTCCCGTCATGATCCGTTGGATGTCGAGGAAGCTGATGACTGCGGCGAGCGCAAGCAGGGCGACAAGGCCCCAGCGCTGGAAGTTCAGCTCCATCGTGCGGTCGAACGGGCGCCGGCGCAGCCACTCGATGATCACCACGACGATGCGGCCGCCGTCAAGGGCAAGCAGGGGCAGCAGGTTTGTGAAGCCGAGCGCGACCGACAGGAGCGCGACGATGAAGATGTACGTCGGCGGGCCCTGGCTGACGGATTGGGCCGCGATGTTGGCGATGCCGATTGGGCCGGTCAGACCCTCACGGCCCAGCAGTCCACCTGGCACCTCGCCAGTGACGAGCGACACGAGGCCCTGAACGATCCCCCCCACCGCGACGAAGGGAAACGTGATGCCGTCCCACACAGCCGTCTGTGGGCTGATCAGCTTCATCGCGACGCTCACTCCGATGCGGCAGCTTCCCTGGGCGTCGCATATCGGCGTGACCACATAAGTGAACGGCCGGCCGTCGGAGTGCACGCCGGTGAGTGTGAGCGGAGCTCCGGGCGCCGCCTTCTCCTCGCTCTGGATCAGCCCCGGGCTGGTGAAGGGCTTGCCGTTGACCGCGCGGATGCTGTCCCCCTGCTGCATCCCCGCTGCCGCGACGGGCGAGCCGGCCAAGACCCGGAAGACCTTGCCGGGGTCGGTGTTGACCTGTGTCAGCCCGAATCCCCCGATCAGCAGCATCGCGACGAGGAAGTTGGCCGCCGGGCCGCCGGCGAGGATCACGATCCGCTGCCATGCCGGCTTGGAGTGGAATCCGCTCGGTCCCTCGAAATCACCAGCCTCCATGCCGCCCATCCGGACATAGCCCAGGATGGGCAGCGCCCGCAACGCATAGAGAGTTCCGTTCCGAGCGAACGACCACAGCTTGGGGCCGGCGCCGATCGAAAACTCGATCACGCGGACCTTGAACAGCTTGGCGAAAGCGAAGTGGCCCGCTTCGTGCGGCCCGATCAGCAGCAGGAACATGCCGCCGACGCCGACCACGTAGAGGAGCCCGGTGAGCAACTCACTCATTTCGTCTTAAGCCTACCGGAGGTGTCTTTCACGTACTCCCTCGCCCAACGGTCCGCTTCGAGGATGTCTTGCAGGGTGTCCCCGCCGTCCTGGAAGGCGTCCAGCGCCCGCTCGACGGTGCGCACGATCCCGCTGAAGGGGATCTCGCGGGCCAGGAACGCGCTCACCGCCTCCTCATTGGCCGCGTTCAGCACGGCCGCGCGACCGTGTCCGGCGCGCGCGGCCTCCCGCGCCAGGCGGACGCTCGGAAAGCGGCTCTCGTCCAGCGGGTAGAACTCCAGGCCGCTCAGCTCCTCCAGCCGGGTGGGTGGAACCGCGTCGGGGAGCCGGTCTGGGTAACACAGGGCAACAGCGATCGGCAGGCGCATGTCGGGGCGGCCGAGCTGTGCCTTCAGCGAGCCGTCGACGAACTCGACCAGCGAATGCACGACGCTCTGCGGGTGAACGCAGACCTCGATCTGGTTCAGCGGGACGCTGAACAGGTGGTGAGCCTCGATGACCTCGAGGCCCTTGTTCATCAAGGTCGCTGAGTCGACGGTGATCTTCGGGCCCATCGACCACCTCGGGTGGTTGAGGGCCTGCTCCACCGTCACCTGGTCCAGGTCGAGCTCCGGATGGGCCCAGAACGGGCCCCCGCTCGCGGTGATGACCAGACGCCTCACGGATTCGCGCTTCTCTCCCCACAGGCACTGCCAGATCGCGCTGTGCTCGGAGTCCACAGTCCGAACGCCCCGTTCGCCCGCCGCTCGCATGACCAACTCGCCGGCCATGACCAGGACTTCCTTGGTGGCCAGCGCGACCTCCTTCCCCGCCTTCAGAGCCGCAAGCGTCGGGGCCAGGGCGCGTGCGCCAGGAATGGCTACGACGACGATGTCGCAGCGAGGATCGGTGACCATCGCCTCCACCCGGGCGTCGAAGTCTGGATCCCCAGCCTGGCCCTGCACGACAACGTCCGCGCTGCGCTGTGTCGAGCGACGGCCCTCGGTCAGGCCGAAAAGTCGCAGGCGCGCAGGGTTGCGGTCGATGACGTCGAGCGTCTGCTGGCCGACGGAGCCGGTCGCGCCGAGCACGGCAACGTTGATGGGGCGCCCTAGGGGCCCCCGCGAAGTCACGGCGAACCCTCTGATTTGAGGGGATTCTTCGTGGGGATTCTCACTGGAGGATGTGGAACATCGTCACGTAGAAGTAAACGAGGATCGGCGGAAATAGGATCGAGTCCAGGCGGTCGAGCACGCCGCCATGACCGGGGATCAGGTTCGACGAGTCCTTGACCTCGGCGATCCGCTTCATCTGGGATTCGACGAGGTCCCCCACCTGGGCGCTGACACCGACGAGCAGGCCCAGCGCGATCGCGTGCAGTGGTGACAGGCCGATGACAGCGGAGACACCGATCAGCATCACTGCGACTGCGCCGAACACCCCCGCGATCGCGCCCTCAACCGTTTTCTTCGGGCTGATCGTTCCGAAAAACGGATGCCGGCCGAGGCGACTACCCACCAGCAGCGCAGCGGCGTCGCAGGCGACCACGGCGAAGATCGTGAACAGCGTCCACACCACACCGTGTGGCTTGGACGTGTACAGCAGCAGGTAATAGTTGAACGGCATCCCGATGTAGAGGGCGCCGGCCATGCCCATCGCCCACCTGCCGAGTCCCTGGCGGCGCCCGGGTACGACGAGGAAAGCGGCCAAGCCGCCGACCAGCGCAAGCGACAGGACCAGGGTGACGCTGATGTCCTTGAGCACGGTGCCGCTGAAGATGAAGAAGACGCCCAGCGGAAACAGCAGCCATGCAGGCGCGCGCGAACCCATGCCGTCCGACAGCCCGATGAACTCCCATAACGCGAGGCCGCCCAGCAGCAGGGCGAGCAGGTAGGCGCCGTACGTCCCGGCGAGGATGAGGCCGATGACGATGCCTAGGAGGACGAACGCGCTGAGGATGCGGACCGTCAGGGGACTGGGCTTCCAGCGGCCGGCCAGCAACGCGTTTTGTGTCGTCAACTGACGTTGGCCTGCTGGGCTATCTCATCTTCCGGCCGGCCGCCGAAGCGCCGGACGCGTGAGGCGTAATCGGCGAGCGCTGCCTTCAGGTCGGCGACGTCGAAGTCAGGCCACAGCGTCTCAGTCACAAGCATCTCGGAGTAGGCCGATTGCCACAGCAGGAAGTTGCTCACGCGCTTTTCGCCGGCGGTGCGGATGATCAGGTCGGGATCGGGAAGCTCCGGGTTGTACAGGCGGGCGGCGATCGCCGCCTCATCGACCTGCCCCGACTCGAGGCCGTCTGCCATGAGTTTCTTGACCGCATCTACAACCTCGGCACGGCCGCCGTAGTTCAGGCAGACGTTGAGCACGCCGTTCTGGTTGCCGGCGGTCCGGCTCACCGCCGCTTCGATCCGCTCACGCATGCGAGGCGAGAGCTCGTCGCGCCGCCCGCTGACGACGATGCGGACGCCGCGGCGGTGCATCTCGTCGATCTCGCGCTGCATGGTCTCGTGAAACAGGCGCATCAGCGCGCGGACCTCGGCCCGCGGGCGCGACCAGTTCTCGGTCGAGAAAGCGTAGATCGAGAGGACCTTGACTCCGAGCGCCTCGCACGCGTCGAGCACTCGCTTGATCGTGCGCACACCGGCGCGGTGGCCGAAGCTTGCGGGCTTCCGGCGCCGGCGGGCCCAGCGCCCGTTGCCGTCCATGATGATCCCGATGTGGCGGGGAACCTGGGGATCCAAAGCCAGCACAGCGTACCGGTAGTGCAAGCCGGTGCCGGAAGGTCCTTAGACCTCCATTACCTCGCTTTCTTTGCGGCCGGCGAGGGCGTCGACCTTTTCGATCTGCGCCTCGGTGATCTTCTGCAGCCGGGCCGTCCCCCGTTTGGAGTCGTCCTCGGCGACCTCGCCCTTCTTCTGCATCTGGTCGATGCGATGCATCTCGTCACGCCTCACGTTGCGGATCGCGACTCGGGCTTCCTCAGCTTTCTGGCGCACCAGCTTCACATATTCGCGCCTCCGCTCCTCGGTGAGAGGCGGTATCGGCACGCGGATGACCTGGCCGTCGCTCGCCGGGTTGAGCCCCTGCTCGCCAGAACGTAACGCCTTCTCCACGGCGCCGATCTGGCTCTTGTCGTAGACCTGCACCACGAGAAGCCGCGCCTCCGGGGCGCTGATCTGGGCGAGCTCTTTGAGCGGCGTCGGGGTTCCGTAGTACGGAACCATCACCTTGTCTATGAGGGCCGGGTTGGCGCGGCCGGTCCGGATGGTTGACAGCTCGGTAGCGAAATGCTCGACCGACTTGCCCATCTTCGACTCGGCATCGCGCAGGACGGGGTCGATCATGCCGTGGCTCCGACGAGAGTTCCGATTTCCTCGCCCAGCACCACGCGCTCGATGTTGCCAGGCTCCAGCAAGTTGAAGACCACGATCGGAACGTTGTTATCCATGCAGAGTGTCAGCGCGGTGTTGTCCATCACCTCGATGCCACGATTCAACACCTCGAGGTAACCGAGGTGCGCGAGCTTGACCGCGTTGGGGTCTCGCTTCGGGTCGGCGGTGTAGACGCCATCGACCTTGGTCGCCTTGAGGATGACGTCGGCTTCGATCTCGACCGCGCGCAGGGCAGCAGTCGTGTCCGTCGTGAAGTAGGGATTGCCGGTGCCAGCAGCGAGGATCACCACGCGACCCTTCTCGAGGTGCCGTACCGCGCGCCGGCGGATGTAGGGTTCCGCCACCTGCGGCATCTGGATCGCGGTCATCGTCCGCGCCGGGATGCCGGTCCGCTCCAGGGCGTCCTGCAGAGCGAGCGCGTTGATGACGGTCGCCAGCATGCCCATGTAGTCGCCGGTGGCTCGGTCGAAACCGCGCTCGCTTGCCGCAAGGCCGCGGAAGATGTTGCCGCCCCCGACGACGAGTGCGGTCTGAACGCCCATCTCATGCACGCGCTTGACCTGGCTCGCGATGTTCGAGACGACCTCGAGGTCAATGCCGTAATCACGCGCGCCACCAAGCGCCTCACCGCTCAGCTTGAGCAGGATGCGGTTGTACTTCGGAGAACGGTCCCCCATCTCTACGTTACGAATGAGATCTCCCTCAGGACTCTCTGATGTTAAAGCGCGCGAACCGGCGCACCGTGATGTTTTCCTGCAGCCTGGAGATGTGCTCCGCAATGTACTGCTGGACGGTGAGGCTCGGCTCGCGGAAGTATGGCTGCTCCATCAAGCAATTCTGCTTCAGGAAGTTCTCCACCTGGCTCTCGACGATCTTCGGGACGATCTCCGAGGGCTTGCCCTCCTGCTGGGCCTTCGCCTCGTATAGGTTCCGCTCGTACACGAGCACCTCGTCGGGGACGTCCTCGCGCGACACCCAGCGAGGCTCATATCCCGCCACCTGCAGCGCGAGCTCCTTCGCCAGCTTGCGGAACTCGGCGCCCTTGGCGACGAAGTCTGTCTCGCAGTTCACCTCGATCAGCACGCCGACCTGCGGCGGATAGTCGTCACCAGTCGTGTGCAGGTAGGCCTCGACCACGCCCTGGCCCGTCGAGCGGCCCGCGCGCTTGCCCGCCTTGGCAATGCCCCTCTCGCGCAGGATGGTGAACGCCTTTTCGAGGTCGCCGTCGGCCTCCTCGAGCGCCGCTTTACAGTCCATCATTCCGGCGCCTGACATCTCGCGGAGCTTCTTGATGAGCTCCATCGGGATCTTCGCCATTCAGCGTGACTCCTCGTCGTCAGCCGTGCGGACGAATTCCTCCTCCGACACGGTCGGCAGGTAGTCCTCCTCGTCCTCGAGGTATTCCTCGATCTCCTCATAGCGAGGCGTCTCGAGGAACTCACGCTCTTCGACCTCGGGCAGGATCTCGCCGCGAGCCTGCGCCTCCTGGCGACCTTCCTGGCACGCGTCGGCGATCTTTCCGGTGAGCAGCTTGACTGCCCGGATCGCGTCGTCGTTGCCCGGGATGACGTATGTGATGAGGTCCGGGTCGCAGTTCGAGTCGGTGATCGCGACCACGGGGATCTTCAGCCGGTTCGCTTCGGTCACCGCGATGTGCTCCTTGCGGGGATCGACCACGTACAAGGCACCGGGCAGCCGCTTCATGTCGGCGATGCCATCGAAGTGGAACATCAAGCGGTCGAGCTCGTCCTGGAGGCGCTTTGCCTCCTTCTTGGGCAGCTGCTCGAACTGGCCTTCCTGCTGCATCTTGCGCAGCTCCTGCAGGCGCTCGATGCGCTTTTTCACGGTGCTGAAGTTGGTGAGCATGCCGCCCATCCAGCGCCGGTTGACGAAGTACATGCCGCAGCGAGCTGCTTCGGTCTGGATGGTTTCCTGCGCCTGCTTCTTCGTGCCCACAAAGAGCACCGGTCGCCCGCTCGCGGCCACGCCGCGGACGAAGTCCCAGGCGTCATCGAGCAGCCGGACGGTCTTCTGCAGGTCGATGATGTGGATGCCGTTGCGCGCCGTGAAGATGTAGGTGCGCATCTTGGGGTTCCAGCGGCTGGTCTGGTGGCCGAAATGGACACCCGCCTCCAGCAGCTGCTTCAAAGTTACTTGAGCCACGTTTGATTGCCTCCTGTTCCACTTCCGCCCGGTTCCGACCTTCGGTTGAAGGACAGGGGCTGTGCCCCGGGCGTGCTAACTCAGTCGATTGCGACTGGCTCTAGGAGTATACCCGTCACAAAGAACCGGGAAACCGGCCGGCGCACAGGCCGCTCTGGGCTAAGGCATTGGACGCCCCAGAGGGATAAGCCAGCACCGCATCCCGTGCCAGGACATGGCCGTCGTCGATCCACAGGCAGCCCATGTGCCCAGGGCTCGTCAAAGCACCGCTGCCATCCACGCCGATGAACGTCGTCGTGGGGGCTGGGTTGCCAACGCCTCCGCCGTTGGGGGCAAAGATCACGCGTCCGGATGGAGACAGCTCGGCGGCCCCGATTTGAGCCTGCACGGTCGCGCCGAGCCTGCCCGTCCAGTCGTAAGTCCGGACTCTCCCGGCGCCGACCTCGAAACATGCAACGCCGGCGGGCGAAGGCCAGCTGCTTGGGACGCATGCGGAGTCGCCGATCGTCGCCTTCCGGGTTGCGTTCGTTGCGTCGACCACATGCCATGAGCTGGGAAAAGGCACTTGCTCGAACGTGCACGCGGGCCACACCGCCAGGACCAGCTGGCCCTGGTGCCACCCCATCGGCCAGAGACTGGTCTCGCCCTTTCCCTTGGTGATCGTGGACGTGTAGATGTCGGCGTGATGTCCGCCTCCCTGCAAGTCTTCGACGTAGAGGCGCAGCTTGATTGCCGCGGCCGCCGACAGATCCTCGACCAGCACAGCGATCCGCTTGTCGTCAGGGCTGACCGAGAAAAAACTGATCGTGTTCGCGTCACCGGGCACGGTGGTCACGTCCACGAAGCTCGCTGGAGGTACGACCATGCGGATCTTGGTGTCGCCGTCGCGGAAATAGACCTGGTCATCGCTCGCGCTGACCGGCGGCTGGAGGACGGCCGCCATTCCTTGCCCGCATGACTGGACCGACGGCGCGGCGACGCTGACGCTCGCCGTTTCGCTGGCATCCGGGTTGATCAGAAACAAGGTTCCAGCAGACAGGAGGAGACCGAAGTTGCCGCTCAGCGGGTAGATGGTGGGCGTTGAACTTGGAGAAGCCGTCGCGGCGGCTGAAGGGCTGTTGCGTGCGGCGCTCGGTCCTCCAGAGGAAGAGCCTGACCCGCACGAGAACGTCAGGACTGCAACCGTCAACCAAACCGCGCCGCGGCGCATCTCAGTTGAAACTCTAAGCCGGACGAGTTAGGAGGCCGCTTCGACCTTCTTGACGCCCTTCGGACCCGGGCACTTCGGGTAGTCGGAGCAGGACTTGAACATCCCGTACCGGCCGCGTCGCTCCACCAGCGGTTTGCCGCAGATGGGACAGGGCTCATCCAGCACCTTTGGCCCCTCGCGGAGCTTGCCGTCCTTGCCGATGTTCGCGCGGTACTTGCATTCGGGGTAGCGCGAGCAAGCAACAAACGGGCCATACCTGCCCGTCCTCTCAACCAGCTGCCCCTCCCCACACTGCGGGCACTTCTCACCTGTGGGCTTCGCCTCGCTCAGCGCCGCGTCGCGCTTGATGTATTTGCACTCGGGATAGCCGGAACAACCGGTGAACTCGCCGTAGCGGCCGGTGCGGAGCTGAAGAGGCCTTCCGCAGTCCGGGCACTTTTCCTCGAGAAGCTTCGGTTGCGGCAGCTCGCCGTCGGGGGTCAGCGCGCGCCGGAACTTGCACTTGGGATAGCGCGAGCAGCCCATGAACGGTCCGTACCGGCTGGCTTTGCGCACCAGGTGTCCCTCGTGGCAGAGCGGGCACACCTCGTCGGTGTCGGCCGGCGTCGCCTCTTCGGCAGCGGTGAGCATCTGCTGCAAAGGGCCGTAGAAGTCGCTGACCACCGGCACCCATTCCTGGCTGCCGTTTTCGACTTCGTCCAGGCGCTTTTCCAGCGTCGCCGTGTAGTCGTCGTCTGAGATGACCTTGAAGTGCTCGACCATAATCGTGTTCACCGCTTCGCCGATCGGGCTCGGGTAAAGGCGCCGGTCCTTGATTTCCACGTACCCGTGGTCCTTGGTGATCGTCTCGACGATCGGCGCATAGGTGGACGGGCGGCCGATCCCGCGCTGCTCGAGCTCCTTGATCAGGGTCGCCTCCGAGTAGCGCGGAGGCGGCTGGCTGAAGTGCTGCTCGGGCTTGACGCCGTAGTACTCGAGGTCCTCGCCGGCCGCGAGGTCAGGCAGCTCCGTCTCGCCGTTTTCGTCGCGCTCCCACACCTTGTAGAAGCCGTCGAACGTGAGGACCGAGCCATTGGCCCTGAAGATGTACTCGCCGCCCTCGATCTCGACCTGCGTCTGGTCGTACACCGCCGGGGCCATGCGGCTGGCGACGAACCGCCGCCAGATCAGCTCGTAGAGCTTGAACTGGTCAGCGCTCAGGTGGCGGCGAATCGACTCTGGCGTGCGGTTTACGTCAGTCGGCCTGATCGCCTCGTGCGCATCCTGCGCGCCGGGACTGGCCTTTGCGGCTCGCGGCCCGCTGCCGACGTACTTCTCGCCGAAGCTCTCCTTGATCAGGCCCTTCACCTTGGCCTCTGCCTCGGCCGAGATTCGTGTCGAGTCGGTACGCATGTAGGTGATCAGACCGGTCGAGCCCTCGTCGAGGTCGACACCTTCGTAGAGCTGCTGGGCGATGCGCATCGTGTTGCGCGGCCGGAAGCGCAGGCGGCTGGACGCGTCCTGCTGCAGGGTGGACGTGATGTAAGGCGCGTTCGAGCTCTTGGTCCGGCGCTTCTTCTCGACGCCGACGACTTTGTAGGCGGCCCCTTCCAGCGCGTGAACTATCGCGTCTGCCTCAGCCTGCGTCTTGACCTCGAGCTTCGGCTCGGCGTCGGGGCTGCCCGCTACGTTTCGGGGACGGTTCAAACGGGCCAGGAACCGGCGCTCGTCGGCCAGCTTGGAGAGCTCGACGTCGACCGTCCACGACTCCACCGGGACGAACTTGCGGATCTCCTCCTCGCGGTCGACCACCAACCGTAGGGCGACCGATGAAACCCGTCCGGCCCCGATGCCCTTCTGCACCTTGGCCCACAGGAACGGGCTCAGCCGGAAGCCGACCAGGCGGTCGACCACGCGGCGCGCCTGCTGGGCGTTGACCAGCCGCATGTCGATGTCCCTCGGAGACTCGAGTGCCTTGCGGACTGCCTCCGCCGTGATCTCATGGAACTCGATCCGCCTCGGGGATCGCAGCTTGAGCACCTCAGCCAGATGCCAGGCGATCGCCTCTCCTTCCCGGTCTGGGTCGGAAGCAAGGATCACGTCGCCTCCGTCCTTCTTGACCGCGGACTTCAGCTCGGTGATCGTCTTGCGGCGGCTCTCGACCACCTCGTAATGGGGCTTGAAGCCGGCATCGACCTCGACGCCCATCTCGTTTCCGGGCAGGTCGCGGACATGACCCATCGAGGCCAGGACGTCGAAACGGTCACCCAGGAACCGCTTCAAAGTCCTCGCCTTGGCGGGGGACTCGACGATGATCAAACCTTCGGACACAGCACCTCTTTATTCCCAACCAGGGCTCATTCCCCTCCTGGCCGGGTTCTGGGCGGGCAATCCTACGCTCGTTTCTGGCCGCTGCGCAATGCCCGAACGTAACCGTCGTGGTGACGGCGCACAGCGCCGTCGAGCTCGAGCGCCGTTAGCCGGACGAGCACCTCGGCGACCGGAAGCTGGAGTTTTCGGGCGATCTCGGCGGCGCTCAGAGGCAGCACGTCCGAGAGGTGGGCCAGGATGCCGTCGCGGCCGGACGGCGGGGCGATTCCAAGGCTTTTGGGCGGAGCGAGCGGGTCGTCCAGCACCTCCTGGGTGACTCCCAACGCGGCCAGCACGTCACGCGCGTTCTGCACGAGTAGGGCCCCGTCTCGGATCAGCTGGTGGGTGCCGACTGACAGGGGCGAGAACACGCTCCCGGGCACGGCCAGCACTTCCTTATGTAAGTCGAGAGCCGCTTCGGCGGTGATCAAGGCCCCAGACCCTTCGGCCGCTTCCACCACGACGACCGCCTCGGACAGCGCCGCCATCGTCCAGTTGCGGGCCGGAAAGTTGTGGCGCCGAGGAGCCGTTCCGTCCGGGAACTGGCTGACGAGAGCTCCTCCCGCCGCCACGATCTCTTCCGCGAGCTTGCCGTGGGCGGCCGGATACACGATATCGACCCCTGTGCCCATGACCGCGACGGTCACTCCGCCAACGACCAGTGCGCCCCTGTGAGCCGCCGCGTCGATGCCCAACGCTAGCCCGCTGATCACGATCACACCGGCGCGCGCAAGGTCGGCCGCCAGCTGCTCGGCCACCGCCTCGCCATACGGCGAGGGACGGCGGGACCCGACGATCGCGACCCGTGGGCCTGCAGGTGGCGGCCAGCGACCTCGCGCGCGGATGTCGGGGACTTCAGGCGGCAACATCTTGAAGCCGGTAGCCAAGCGCCTCGAGGATGTGCCGCTCGGCGATCTGCTCGGCGCCGTCCATGTCTGCCGACGTGCGGGCGACCCTCCAGGCCCTATGGAACCCGCGAGCGCTGAGACCCCTTTGCTCCGCCCAGCGCTCGAGGACTCGGCGCGACGCCGGCTCGAGCCCGGCCAGCTGTCGCAGCCGCGCGGGTTTGAGCTGGGCGTTGAGGCAGCCCTGCCGCGCCAGCTGCCTGGCACGGGCGGCGACCACGCGCTCGCGCACCGGCGCCGAGCTTTCGCCGGTCGGCTCCGAGGCCAGCGTCTCGACCTTGATCCGCCGGACGCCGACTTTGAGGTCGATCCGGTCCAGCAGCGGGCCCGAGAGCCTGCGCTGGTAGGTCGCGATCGCGCCCGGCGTGCAGCGGCAGCTTCGCACCGGATCTCCGGCCCAGCCGCACGGACATGGGTTGGTGGCGCCGACCAGCGTGAACCGTGCCGGGTAAGAAACCGAGCCACCGGAGCGAGTGATGGTGACCCTGCCGGTCTCGAGGGGCTGCCGCAGCGCCTGGAGAACCGGCGTCTGGAACTCGGCCAGCTCGTCGAGGAAAAGCACGCCGTGAGCCGCCCTGCTGATCTCTCCCGGCTGGGCGAGGCCAGATCCACCTCCGATCAGGCCCGCCGCGGACACTGCATGGTGTGGCGCGCGAAAGGGCCGCGCCCAGCTGAGGGGACGGTCGCCCGACAGCTCGCCGAGCAGGCTCCTCACCTGCGCCACCTCCAGGGCCTCTTCGAGCTCGAGCGGAGGAAGGATTCCGGGCAGGCAGCGGGCGAGCATGGTCTTGCCCGCGCCAGGCGGTCCGCTCAATAAGAGGTGGTGGCCGCCCGCCGCAGCGATCTCCAGGGCGCGGCGGCCCTCCTCCTGTCCGTGTACCTCGGCCAGGTCGTGCTCGTTCGGCTCGACGTCGAGATCGGAGGCTGGACTCGTAGAGCTGTGCGGTTCGATGAGCTCGATGCCCAGCAGGTGATTCACCACCGCCTTGAGGCTGGCGCATGGCGTCACCACCAGCCCATCGACCAGCGCCGCCTCCGCCGCATTCGCCTGCGGCACGAAGATGCGCTCGAACCCGAGCTCGCGCAGGCCGAGCGCAGCGACGAGCACACCGTCCACGTGACGTACAGCGCCATCGAGCGCGAGCTCGCCCAGGAATGCGGTGTTGGGGGCCGGCGTCCTGCCGGCCCGTGCCAGCGCAATCGAAACCGCGATTGGAAGGTCCAGGCGGCTGCCTTCCTTGCGCAGCTCGGCCGGAGCGAGGTTCACAGTCAGGCGTTTTCCCGGAAACTCCAAACCGCTGTTCTTGATCGCGGAACGGACCCGCTCACGCGCTTCCTTGACCGAGGTGGCAGCCATGCCGACCAGCAGGAACTTGACCTCTCCATTGGCGATGTGCGCCTGGACCTCGACCCGACGCACGTGGAGGCCCGCAAGCGTGCACGAGTCGACTGCGGCGAGCACAGGGTCGAGGCTAAGCGGCCCGGAGCGAGACTTCAGCCCAGCCTGTTAAGAAGTCAGGAAGGCCGCGACCTCGTCGTGGAAAGACAGCGGCTGCTCGACGACAACCATGTGACCTGCGTCGGCGACGATGACCTCGCGCGCGCCCGGAATGGCCGCGGTGAGCTCCGCGGCGCACACAGGCCCGCAGACGTAGTCCTCCAGTCCTGTAATGACAAGCGTCGGAGCTGTGATGTTTGCCAGCCGGCTGCGAAGGTCGAGGCTCGGCACCTCTTCGCTGAAGACGCGCAGCGCGTCGCCGTTGATCGGCTCGGACCGCCATGTGTCCAGGTAGGCGGCCTCAGCCGGACCAAACCGCGCGAAGTTGAAGGGCATACGACGAAACACCTGGTCTCGAATCTGGTCGTCGGTCTCTGGGTCCTCTTCCTGGCCGGCCGCGTTCGCGTCCTCGAACCACGGCTGCCCAGACCTCTTTTCTATTGCGGCCTGAGTTGCCGCCTGTTGCTCCGGTCCCAGCCGCGCAGTCGTCACCGCCAGAACGAGCCGCCGCACGCGTTCAGGTCGCGCCGCCGCATACACCTGTGCAACTACGCCACCGTGCGAGTAGCCGAGCAGCATGATCTGCTCGAGACCGAGGTGCTGCCGCAACTCCTCGAGGTCAGAGGTGTAGTCGTCGAAGTGGTACGCGTGCGGATCAGCCGGCCGGTCGGATGCACCGGTCCCACGGGGGTTGAGAATGATCAGCGTAAAGCGCGTCCACAAACCGGCCAGGTCGCCCAGGTAGGTCGGCGAAAGACCCGGACCTCCGGGATGGCAGACAAGCACCGGACCGGTGCCGAGCTTGCGGTAGCTCAGCTTGCGACCGTCCGCGGTGGCGAACCCTTTCAGCTCGGAGTCTGGCACGGGCTGCTAAGACCCCAGGAAGTCCGCGACCTCATCGTGGAAGGCCTGTGGCTGCTCGATAAAGAGCATGTGTCCAGCGTCGCCGACGATGACCTCGCGGGCACTCGGGATGGCCGCGCTGATCTCTGCCGCGCACACCGGCCCGCAGATGAAGTCGTCCTCTCCGGTGATGACGAGCGTTGGTGCGGTGATGTTGGGGAGGCGGTCGCGCAGGTCGAAGGTGTTGAAGATCTCGCGATTGAAGAGCAGCAGGGTGTCGGCGTTGATCGTTTCGGAGCGGAGCGTGTCGGCGTAACCCGCCTCGGCGTCGCCGTAGCGCGCGAAATACAGCGGGAACTCGCGAAAGAACAGGTCGGCCAGCTCCTTATCGGTGCTGAACTTCGCCTCCTGCTCTTCGTCTAAGGCTGCAACCGCATCCGGGTACCAGGGCTGCCCGGACCGCTTATCCATCCCGGCACGCATCGCCGCCTCCTGCTCAGGCCCGAATCGGGCGAGCGCGGAGGCAACCACTAGGCGCTGGATGTGAGCTGGATGCTCGGCCGCGTATGCCTGTGCCACAACGCTTCCGTGTGAGTGACCGAGAAGCAGCATTCGCTCCATGCCGAGGTGACCGCGCAGCTCCTCTACGTCCGCAACGTAGTCGTCGATCTGGTAAGCACGCCGGTCGACCGGCGGATCTGAGCCAGCCGTCCCGCGAGGGTTGAGCATGACGAGCGTGAACTGCTCCCACAGGCCGGCCAGGTCGGCGAAGTATGACGACGAGAAGCCTGGCCCGCCGGGGTGGCAGACGAGCACCGGGCCGCTGCCCATCCGCCGGTACGTCAGCTTCCGCCCGTCGGTGGTGGTGAACTTCACAGAAGGCGGGGTTCCGGTCGCCAGCGTCCGCCTTCCTCGAGATACCCCGCCGGCTGGTCCGGCTCGTGGCTCAGCACCAACAGCCAGCGGTGTTTCTCGGCTTCCTCGAAAAGCCTTGCCTTCTCCTCGAAGACGCGCAGCGGTTCGATGTCGGCGGACATGTTCCACGGAACTTTTAGGTGCGGCGTCTGGCAGACGAGGTCGCCGGTCACTGCGCAAGCCAGCTCGCCGGACGTGAGCACAAGGACCTGGCTGCCCGGCGTGTGGCCGCCGACATGCCTGAGATGGACGCCGGGCATGACCTCAGCGTCTCCGTCGAGGAACTCGACGAGCTGGTTGCCGTCGGCAAGCGGTGTGAAGTCGTCATGGACGTAGCCGGCCTGGCTGCGCACGTCAGGATGCAGCGCGAAATCCCACTCGGTGCGCTGGATGAAATGGCGCGCCCGATTGAACGTCAGCTCCAGGCCGCCGTGTTCGTCACGTCGAGTGAGACCTCCCGCATGGTCCCAATGGAGATGCGTGGTGATCACCGCGTCGACCTCGTCCGGGCGGATGCCCAATCGCCGCAGGGCATGCAGCAGTCCTTCCGGCTCGCGCAAGCCAACCTGCTGCGCCCGCTTCTCGCTGAGCTTCGTGCCGATGCCCGTCTCACAGACGATGACGCGGCCGTTGAGTCGGGCAACCACGCAGACACAGGCACACTCGATCATGTTGTTGTGGTCGGCAGGCTTCTGCTTCTCCCACAGGATCTTGGGCACCACACCGAACATCAGCCCGCCGTCTGCCTTCCACCTCCCCGACATCAAAAGGTGAAGCTCGAGGTCGCCCAGCTGCATCGCGCCTAATATGCTGCGCGCAATGGCGGTCACGGCGATACGGACCTCGAGACTCACCAAGGATTACGGGATCGGCCGTGGCCTGTTCGACCTGGAGCTGGAGGTTTCGCCCCAGGAGGTTTTCGGCTACCTCGGACCGAATGGCTCAGGCAAGACGACGACCATTCGCTGCCTGATGGGCATGATCCGGCCGTCGAGCGGCACGGCTCACATCTTTGGGCTCGACTGCCGGCGCGACTCGGTCGCAGTCAAGCGCAAGGTTGGATACCTCCCGGGCGACATTCCACAGTTCGGCAGCCTGCGGGGTAAGGAGGTGGTCGCTTACCTCGCCGGCGTACGTGGTGGCGTCGAACCAAAGACTGTGCGCAGCATCGCGGAGCGGTTCGACCTCGATCTCGGCCGCCGGTTTCGCGAGTATTCGAGCGGCAACAAGCAGAAGCTCGGCATCGTGCTCGCCTTCATGCACAAGCCCGAGCTCTTGATCCTCGACGAGCCGACCAGCGGTCTCGACCCATTGAACCAGCAGGAGTTCTACTCGCTGCTCCGCGAATCACGCGAGGGGGGCGCCACCGTATTCCTTTCGTCTCACATCCTCTCCGAGGTCGAGCACGTATGTGACAGGGTGGGAATTCTCAGAGCCGGTCGCCTCGCGACCGTGGCGCAGCTGGAAGAGCTCCAGCACATCCGCGCGCACCGCGTCGAGATCGAGTTCGCGCAGGACGCTGAAGTCCCCGACGCCGCGATCCGTTCGGCGGCCGGCGTCGAGGATGTAAATGTTGACGGCCGGCGTGTGACCTGCACGGTTCGCGGTACCTTCGAGCCGCTTTTCAACGCGATTCGCAACGCAAAGGTGACTGACCTGGTGAGCACCGAGCCGAGCCTGGAGGAAATCTTCCTCAGCTACTACAGCGAGCCACCCGCGACCGAAGCCCGGAAAGCGCTGCCCGAATGACCGCGGTCGTGCTCGGGCTGCGCCTCGGCCGCTGGGGCGTCGTCGGATTCTCAGCACTGGCCTTTTTCTCGAGCCTGGTCCAGGCGCTCGCGTTCTTTCAGCTTGCCGGCCGAACTCCCGCCGAGCAGGCCGCTTTCGGAAAGTCGATGACGCAGCTCGCCTCCAGCCTGACGCTGGTCCTCCCACCGCCGATGCGGCTGGACACCGTCGGCGGATATGTCGAATGGCGCTCGTTCGGAGGGCTCGCCATCGTCTTCGCAGTCTGGGCGCTCATCTCTGCCGGCGGTGCGGCCCGCGGGGATGAGGAGCGGGGTCTGGTCGAGGTCGCCCTGGCCGCGAGCCTGACGCGGTTCGGATGGATCGCGTCACGCTTCACAGGATTTGCTGCGGCGAGCTTCGTCGCCGCCGCGTTCGGTGGCCTTGGGCTGGTCGTGGGCGCGTTGACTGGCGGCGAGTCGGTGAGCCTCCGGGCTGTGCTGGAGCAATCGGTGGCCCTCGCGGCCCTTGCGCTCAGCTGTTACGCGCTCACGCTGCTGGTCGGCCAGCTGGCCGGCGTGCGGATTGCGACCGCCTCTGCCGGAGTGCTGCTCCTCGCCCTGTTTTTCGTCAACACCTTGAGCCGGACCTTCACGTCCTTGACCTCGGTTCGGTGGCTCTCACCCTTCCACTACTACGAGCTCAACCACCCGCTCGTGCCAGACGCAGGCCTGGACGCGCGATCCACCGCTGTGATGCTTTTGATCGCACTGATCGCAGGTGGCGCGGCGGCCGTTGCCTTTGCTTCGCGAGACCTCGGGTCGCCGCTCCTCCGGCTGCCGGTTCCGTCTCAACCAACCACCTACGAGGTCTCCGTCAACCCGGTCTGGCGCATCCCGGTGCTGCGCGGCGTTTACGAGAGGCGGCTTGGACTCCTGGTATGGGCGGCTGGGATCGCCTTCCTTGGAGCCGTGTTCGTGTCTCTGACCAAGACGGTCATCCAGCCGCTCATGTCGATACCGGCGCTGACCCAGTTTTTCGGAGGCTTCGTCCAGGGCCGGCTGTATACGTCCTTCCTCGGATTCTTCTGGCTCAGCACCGCCGAGCTGCTCTTCGCTGCCTTTGCGATCGCCCAGGTCGCCCGGTGGTCCGCCGAAGATTCAGACGGCCGCCTCGAGGTGATTCTCAGCCAGCCCCAATCCCGCGCCACCGTCGTCGTAGAACGAGCCACCGTGCTCGCCGTGGGGGCTGCTGTCATAGCCGCGTTGAGTGGCGTGGTCGTGGCCGTCGCATCCCACAACCAGGGGATGGACGTCAGCAGCGAACGCCTGGCCGAGGGTTCGCTCCTGCTCGTACCGTTCGCCCTGGTCTTCGCGGCCGCCGGCTCGGTGCTCGCGGCCTGGAACCCGCGTGCGGCGGTCGGCCTGCTCGGGGCCTTCGCTTTCGTCAGCTACGTGCTCGCCGAGCTGGGTCCGCTGCTCAATTGGCCGGCCTGGCTCCAGGACTTCTCCGCATTCAAGCTTTTTGGGACGCCCTTGTCGAGCGGAATCGACCGCGCAGGCCTGCTGACGATGATCGCGATCATCATCGTGGGGTTCGGAGCGTCGATACTTCTCATGGAGCGCCGAGACGTCGGAGCGTGACCAAGGCCACCAAAAGTAGCCAACTAAGGTAAAGGGAGGTACACTGCGTCGCCATGCCGCGATCCATGTGGAAAGGCGTCGTCTCGTTCGGAATGGTCTCGATCCCCATCCGCCTGTACAACGCGACCGAGTCGACCTCCAAGGTCTCCTTCCGCCAGCTCTGCCCTGACCACAAGTCGCCGATCTCGTACAAGCGCTGGTGCTCGGAGGGAGAGCACGAGGTCAGCTACGGCGAGATCCTCAAAGGCTTCGAGGTCGGCAAGGACCGCTACGTGATCATCGACGACAAGGACCTGGACAACCTTCCCCTGGCCACAGCCCACTCGATCGACATCGAGGAGTTCGTGCCGAGAGACGACGTCGAGCCGGGCCTTTATTTCAAGGGCGCCTACTACATGGAGCCCGAGGAGCTGGGCAAGAAGCCATACCACCTGCTCCGCAAGGCGCTCGAGGCGACCGGCCGCATGGCCATCGCGAAGATCGCGCTGCGCGACCGCGAGCATCTGGCGGCCCTGCACCCGAACGGCCATGGAATCCTGATGAACACGTTGAACTGGCCGGACGAGATCCGGTCCACCGAGGGCCTGAAGGGACTCGAGGGTGAGGTGAAGATCAACCCGAAAGAACTCGAGATGGCGAAGGCCTTGATCGAGAGCCTGGCCGACTCCTTCGACCCTAGCCGCTACAAGGACGAGTACCGCGAGGCGGTCATGAAGGTGGTGCAGGCCAAGATCGACGGTGAGGTCATCGAGGCCCCCGCTCCGCAGCAGACGGCCAAGGTCATGGACCTCATGGAGGCGCTGCGCGCCTCGGTCGAGGCGGCGAAGAAATCGCGGACCGCGACCAAGCGAGCCCCGGCCGAGAAAAAGGTGGCTCGCCGCAAAGCCTCGTAGTCAGCGGGTTGCCGCCCTTTGGGCACCGATCGTTGAATCACTGGCGACAGATGCAGCCAAAAACGGCACACGTGCGGGCAGGAGCTGTAGACCCCTAATCTGAGGCCGGATGCAGGACTCAGACCAGCTTCAGATCGGCCTCGAGAGCTTCAACGACGAGATGAGGCCGATGCAGGCGGCGTCGGCCGAGGCGCCGTTCAGCTCACCCGACTACCTGTTTGAGGTGAAGTGGGATGGCCTGCGATGCATCGTGTTCCGGGATCCGCAGGGTCACGTTCACCTGCAGGATCGCGGTCTCCACGACATCACGGCCGATGTGCCGGAGGTCGTCGCCGCAGCCAAGCGCATTCCGCCGGGCAGCGTCATCGACGGAGAGCTGGTCGCAACCGACAAGGATGGTCGTCCTGACTACCCACGTCTTCGCGAGCGCCTGGCCGGAGGTGCGAGGCTCATGGAGAAGATCCCCACGGCGTACCTGGCCTTCGACGCGCTGTATCTCGAGGAGAAACCACTGCTCCGGCAGCCCATCAACCGGAGGCGAACCCGGCTGAAGAAGGCAGTCGAGGCGGGCGGCCACATCTTCGTGCCCGACCACATCGAGGAAGACGGCGTCGAGCTCTTCGAGGCATGTCTCGAGCGAGGACTCGAAGGCGTGGTCGCCAAGCACAGGATGAGCCCGTATGTGCCAGGCCAGCGAAGTCCCTTCTGGCTCAAGGTCAAGGCGGTGAAGTCGGACGACTTCGTGGTCATCGGATGGCTCGGCGAGAAGCCCTTCGATGCGCTGGTGGTCGGGTACCACGAGGACGGTCGCCTGCTGCCCTGCGGGACCGTCGGCGGGGGCTATGACGAAGCGGCGACCGGCGCGATTCGCGATTCGCTCGTGGAGCTGGAGACAGAGGACTCGCCGCTTGATCCGCCCCCAATCATGATCAGCCCGGTTCACTGGGTGCGGCCCGAACTCGTGGTGAGCGTGCGCTACTCGGAATGGTCGCCGGACGGCACGCTGCGTTTTCCGATCTTCAACGGCCTCCGCCCGGAGGTGCACCCCGCGGAAGCCGTCCGGCACCGGCCGCGCGTAGTCATCTCCGGGCATGTCAAGCCTGGTTCACTTGCATATGACCTCACTCGATTCCCCTTCTAGCGGCGTCCCGGCGATGGAACCGGGATTCGACGTCGTCACCGGCGCGTTCAGCTATACGGGCCGGTACATCGCGCGCCGGCTGCTTTCGCAGGAGCGTCGCGTGCGCACCTTGACCAATCACCCGACGCGTCCAGGCGCCGAGGACATCAAGGTCGACGTGGCGCCTCTTCAGTTCACGGACCGGGCGGCGCTGGTTGAAAGCCTGCGAGGCGCGGATGTTCTGTACAACACGTACTGGGTCCGTTTCCGTCGTGGACGCATGGGGTTCGGCGATGCGATCGCCAACACAAGGACGCTCGTCGGGGCGGCGGCCGAGGCCGGCGTGCGAAAGATCGTGCACATCTCCGTCAGCAATCCGTCTGTCGACTCCCCCCTGGATTACTACGCGGGCAAGGCACGGACAGAGGAGATAGTTCGCGGCTCCCGGCTGCAGTGGGCGATCGTCCGGCCAACCCTCGTGTTCGGGACGGAGGACATCCTGATCAACAACATCGCGTGGCTCTTGAGGCGGGTGCCGATGTTCGTCATCCCCGGGCACGGGACGTATCGTGTCCAACCCGTTTCAGTTGAGGACGTGGCCGAGATCGCAATCTGGGCCGCCGAGCAGACCGACAATATGACGCTCGATGCAGCGGGCCCCGACACAATGACCTACGCCGAGCTCGTCGAGGGCATCGCGATCGCCGTGGGCCGCCGGCCGCATCTCGTCGTCATGCCGCCGCGGCTGACGATGTTGGCGGCTGACATTCTCTCCAGATACATGAAGGACGTGACGCTCACCCGGCAGGAGCTGCAGGGCCTGATGGAGGAGCTGCTCGTCTCGCATGAGAAAGCGCGCGGAACCAGGCGCATCGATAACTGGCTGCTCACCAACGCCGATCTCGTCGGCCGCACATATGCGTCGGAGCTCGACCGCCACTGGAGATAGTCCTCTCCACCCGGCTGGCGCCGGGTACCTCCCCAGCGGGCGGGGAGGTGTGCAATCCACGGAGATTTCGTACCCCGCTGGTACCCTGCCGGTGATGGCCTCGCCTGCCGAAACCGGTCAGATCGCGATCGAGGCCGGCAACCTCGTCAAGCGCTTCGGCGTGATCAACGCTGTGGACGGCGTGAGCTTCCAGATCCGGCGCGGCGAGATCGTCGGATTCCTCGGCGCCAACGGCGCCGGAAAGACGACCACGTTGCGGATGCTGTGCGGCTTGATCACGCCAACGTCCGGCTCGGCGCGGATCGACGGCATAGACATCTTTGCCGATCCGCTGAGGGCCAAGGCACGGCTCGGCTACCTCGACGAAGAGCCGTTCGTGCACCCGCACCTCACAGGCCGCGAGTTCCTCAACTACATCGCCGACCTGTACCGAATGCCGCGCGGCCCCGAACGCCAGCAGCGGATGGAGAAGCTGCTCGGATTGTTCGAGCTCGCGGATCGCAACGGTGAGCTGATCGGCGCTTACAGCCACGGCATGCGCCAGAAGATCGGCCTGGCATCGCTGTTGATCCGCGAGCCGTCGGTGCTCCTGCTCGACGAGCCGACCAACGGCCTTGATCCTCGCTCCGCCCGGCTCGTCAAGGACCTGCTCGAGGAGCTCGCCTCACGCGGCACCACCGTGCTTCTTTCAACTCACATCCTCGAAGTCGCGCAGGCACTATGCCGCCGCGTTGCGATCATCGATCGCGGCCACATCGTCGCGACCGGCACGATGGAGGAGCTGCGCGCCCAGGCAGGCTCGGAGCAGGCGAGCCTCGAGGACCTCTTCTTGAAGCTCACTGCGGGGCCTGAATCAAAGGAGCTCATCGAGCGACTGCTGGCGCCGAAACAGTGAGACGGTCTGCGACCTGGACCATCCTCACCGCGGAGCTGCTCGGGCTGCGCCACCGCTTGCTGAGGCGGAAACCCGCGCGCCTCGTGGGCCTGGCCGTTTTTCTCGCGGCGGCTGTGGTATTCATCGGGGGCGGGGCGTTCACGGTCGGTGCAACTGCCGGCCAGTTCCTGCCAAGTGCGCGCGACTCGATGTTGGCCGGAGGTTTTACCACCCTGTCGGTGCTGATGCTGGTCATCGGATTCCCGACGGTGATCGCCACCTTCTTTGTGGGACGCGACCTGCTTCAGCTGGTGCTCGCGCCGGTACGGCCGATCGAGATCTTCGTGGCAAGGCTTTTGCTCGCGATGAGCGCCAACCTGCTGATCAGCTTGATCTTGCTGATGGCCACCCTGGGCGTCGGCGTCGGCTCCCACGCCCCGGCCGTCTATTTCGTCCTGGCAGTAATCCTGATATTCCTTCAGGTGCTGCTCGCGACTGCAGTCCAGGTCATCCTGATGTCGGTGGTGCTGCGGTGGGTGCCGGCGCGGCGCGCGCGCGACGTGGCTGCCGCAGTCGCCGGCGTTGCAGGCGCAGGGTTCTACCTGGCCTGGAACCTCAGCCTGCGACAGTCGTTGTCACCCCGGAGCCGGCCTGACCTCTCCAACCTGACCTCGTTCGTCGAGCGCATCGAGTGGGTGCCCTCGGCCTGGCCCGGTCACGCTCTGAGCGCAGTGATCGCCGGCAATGCGGGCGCGGCTGGAGTCTGGTTGGTTTTTTCGGTGGCCCTGGCCGCCCTCGTGCTCGCGGCTGCGGAGATCCTCTATGAGCGCACCCTGCTGACCGGCCTTGGAGTGTTCGGCGGTCCACAGGCGGTGTGGAGACGCAGCGCTGCAAAACCGGCGGCCGTCGACGTTACCGGGAGCCGCGGGGTTGGGTCGCCTGCTCGAGCGATCGCGCTCAAGGACTGGCTTGGCTACCGGCGAGACATCCGGCGGCTGAGCCGGCTGCTGCCCGCGTTCATCTTTCCCCTCGGCTACGCCGTGAGCTTCATCCGGCCCGGTAGGAGCATCAGCGGATTCTGGACTGACGTCTTCCTGGTCGGGTTCATCTCGATGTTCATGTCGAGCGCACTCGCCACCCCTTCGATACCGAGCGAGCGGCGGGGGTTCCAGCTGCTCCGCATGGCGCCGCTGACGATGTGGCACCTCATCCGCGCCAAGGTGATCCTGACCCTGCCTCCGGTGCTGGCGCTCACACTCGTGTTCGGTGTGGTCGTCGCCATCTTGAGCGGCAGCGGAATCGCGCAGCTCGCGGGGCTGGCCGTCCTCGTTTTCTGGCTGGGACTTGGGTTCGTCTCGATTGGCGTTTCAGCCGGCGGGATCGACCCGCGGTTCGACGCTGCGGACGATCGGCGGGCCGTGGGGCTCCTCGGGACGCTTGCCGGCCTGGGCGGGTCGTTTGGGTTCGGCCTGCTCAGCCTGGGAGCTTTCGCACTGTTTGTCTTCGGGCTCGGAGCCGTCGAAGGTACGACCACTCACCTGGGGCCGGTTCCGACGACGCCGGCCATCGGGGCCTTGATGTGGGCAGGCGGGTTGATCCTTGCCACCGGCGCCGTCGCTCTGGTGGGCATGCTCCTCTGGTTCGCGAACACGCGCCTCGGCAGCTATGAAGGGACGATTGCCGCCACCTGAGGAAAGACACAAGCGGAGCCCCCTTGTGGAGAACCCCCTTTCAATCGGACCGCTATCGCCAAAGTCGTGCGGTGGCGGTGACCTGGCATCAGGTCACACGGGTCAGTCGAATGGATCTTCGGTCAGCTCGGCGCTGAAGCTTCCGTCTGGCTCGAGCATCAACCCGACCACTGCGTAGCGGATCGGTCCTTTCCAGCCCGCCAGCGCGCGGTACTCAGCCGCGGCGGACATCAACGCGCGTCGCTTGCGCGACCCGACGGCTTCGATCGGTGTGCCGAATGCATCGTTGGCGCGCGTCTTGACCTCGACCACCACCAGCTCCTGTCCGCGGCGGCACACGAGGTCGAGCTCGCCGCGCCGGGCCAGAAAACCAGCGCCGACCACCTCGTAGCCACGCTTTTGGAGCAGCTCGGCGGCGGCCTTCTCCCCGGCCTTACCCAGGTCTAGCCGAGTAGGGCGTGTTCGCGAAAAGGCGCCCATGTCGTCCGGTGAATCGGGCTCGGGCCCAGCCGGCGGATGGCGGCGCGATGCGCAGGAGTTGCGTATCCCTTGTGATCCGCAAAGCCGTAGCCGGGGTACAGGAGGTCGTACTCCACCATCGCTTTGTCTCGGGCCACCTTGGCGACGATGCTCGCCGCCATGATCGAGGCGCAGGTGCGATCGCCCCTGACCACCGCCATCTGAGGCAGCGGGGCCTCGGGCACGTCCCAGGCGTCAACCAGCAAGTACTCCGCCGGAATCGTCAGCCCGGCCACGGCCCCGGCCGTCGCGAGGTGTCTCGCGCGGAGCAGGCCAAGGCTGTCGACCTGCGCGTGGTCGACGGCGCAAACCGAGACCGCCAGCGCCCGCCTGCGGATGAGGACGTCTACACGCTCACGCTCAGCCGGCGTGAGGAGCTTTGAGTCGTCGAGGCCTGGAATGCGGACGCCGATCGGCAGCACGACCGCCCCTCCGACCACCGGGCCGGCGAGCGGGCCCATGCCGACCTCGTCCACTCCCGCCACGACCTGGTAGCCCATCGAGCTCGCCATGCGCTCGTAGCGCCACAACATGGGTCTCACCAGATCGAGGTTAGCGAGCGCCGGCTGATGGCGCCACTGTCTTTACTCGGTCTCGACGGTCTCTGCTTGCGGTTCCTGCTCGTCTGCCTCTTCTTCGCGAACGAGCTGCCTCTTCTCGCGGATTCGGGCTTCCTTGCCGATCTTGCCGCGCAGGTAGTAGAGCCGGCCCTGGCGCACGTCGCCATGCCGCAGGACGTCAATCTTGTCGATGCGCGGCGAGTGGATCATGAAAGTTCGCTCGACGCCGACACCATGCGTGACTCGGCGCACGGTGAAGTTCTGGCGCAGGCCACCGCCGGTGACACGGATTACGGTGCCTTCGAACACCTGGATGCGCTCCCGCGTGCCTTCCACAACCTTGGCATGCACGCGCACGGTGTCGCCCGCCCGCAGCGCCGGGACCTTGGCCTTCTGTTGCTCTTTCTCGAGCTGCTGGATCACATTCATGTCTTCTTCAACTCCTTGGTGTGTGACACATGTCTTTGGGCTGCTTGCTGGCGGCGCCACTGCTTGATGCGCGCGTGGTCGCCGGAGAGGAGCACCTCGGGAACACTCATACCGCGGTACTCGGCGGGCCGTGTGTACTGCGGCCAGCCCGCTGGCTCGGTTGAAAAGCTGTCCTGGGTGAGCGAGTCTGGATCGCCCACAACGCCGGGTACCAGGCGCGCGACCGCATCGATCAGCACCATCGCGGGGATCTCGCCACCGCTCAGCACATAGTCGCCGATCGATACTTCGCGCGCGTCCAGAGCCGTCCGGACCCGGTCGTCGATGCCCTCGTACCTCCCGCACACGATGATCAGCCCTGGCTCTGCCGCCAGGCTCTCGGCCAGCCGCTGGTCCAGGGGGTCGCCCCATGGTTCCATCAACACCACCGGGCCCTGGTTGTGCGCGCGGATCGATTCGACCGCCTCGATCGCGGGCTCCGGCTTGAGGACCATCCCGGGCCCACCACCAAACGGCATGTCATCGACCTGCCGGTGCCGGTCGTGGGTGTGCTCGCGCAGGTCGTGAGCGTGCAGCTCGAGAAGCCCGCGCTCGATCGCCCGTCCGACCACACCCTGCTCGAAGACAGGGCCGAACATGGCCGGGAAGATCGTGACGACGTCGAACCTCATCCCTACCTGGCGTCCTCCACCGCGATGAGCCAATCCGCGACCACTACCCGGCCGGCGTTGACGTCGATCTCCACCACCGCGTCTTTGGTGGCCGGAATGAGGTGCTCCACCGCGCCGTCGCGGCTGACCCATACATCGTTGGCCGGCCGTTCCAGGACCTCGGCGATCGTGCCCAGGCGCTGACCCGAGCTCGTCAAGACTGCAAGCCCCACCACCTGGTGGTGGTAGAAGCGGCCTTCCGCAAGCGGGCGCGCCGCCTCATCCTCGATCTCCAGGTACCGACCGCGAAACAGGTCGGCCATCGTCCGGTTGTCGATGCCGTGGAACTTGACCACGAGGCCTGGGTATCCAGGCCGGCTCCATTCGATCTCGCGCTCAGCGCCTTCGAGCATCAGCTTTGAGCCGGGTGCGAATCGGTCGTCAAAGTCTGTCAAGGGAAGTACCTTGACAGCGCCTTCGACCCCATAGGCTCCACCCACCTGGCCGACCCGGATCATTCGCTTAAGTCTCCGCCGCCTTCGCGTAAGTCTCCACCCGACGCTCGCGGGCGCGACTCGTGATGTGACAGGGATGGATTGGCGAGGTCGACGAACACCCGCTTTCGATCACGCAATGAGGCGACCCTGACCAGCGTGCGGATGGCCTCAATGTTGCGACCGGCCTTGCCGATGAAACGTCCTACGTCCGCGTCGGCCAGCTTGACCTTGATCGCCACGGTGCCACCACCTCGCTCGAATGACTCGACCAGGACCTCGTCCGGCTTCTCCGCCAACGACTTCGCCACATACTCGACCAGCGCCCGGTAGTCCACCCCGGGACCGGCCGGACCTTCCTGACGATCACGTCGGAAGCCGCTGCGGTTGAATGATCCGCGCCGAAAATCACGCCGTGCCGGTCGACTTCTCTGCGCGTCGCTCAAGGATCCCCTCCCGCTTCAACAGGCTCCGCGCGGCCTCGCTGGGCTGGGCGCCCTGCTGCAGCCAGCGCATGACTTTCTCAACGTCGATCTTCACCTTCACCGGGTCCGTCATCGGATCGTAGTACCCGAGGTGTTCGATGAAGCGGCCGTCGCGCGGCGATCGCGCGTCCGCCACCACGAGTCGGTAGAAGGGATGCCTTTTCGCTCCCATCCGCCTCAGCCTGATCTTTACCAACCTGCACCTCCTTTACCGAACAGCCGTGGAAGGCCCACGGCTTTGCCTTTGCGGTTTCCTACCGCACCAAATTGCTTGGCGAGCTTCTGCATCGCCTCGCGGGCCTTCAACACCCGGTTGACATCAGCAGGTTCCACTCCGCTGCCTCGCGCGATTCGCTTCCGGCGCGCGCCGTCGATGACCTCTGGATGCGCGCGCTCGCGCGGAGTCATGGAAAGGATGATGGCTTCCATCTTGTTGACTTCGCCTTGCGTGTCGGCGCCCACCACCTGCTTTTTCAGCGCGCCTCCGCCAGGAATCATGTCGAGCATGTCTTCGAAGGACCCCATGCCGCGCACCTGACGGATCTGGGTGAGGAAGTCGTCAAAGCTCAGCTGACCGGCGCGGAGGCGACGCTCGACCTCGGTCGCCTGTTCCTTGTCGATCGTGCGCTCAGCTCGCTCGATCAGCGTGAGGACGTCACCCATACCGAGAATGCGCGACGCCATCCTGTCGGCGAAGAAGATCTCGAGGTCCTGTGGTTTTTCTCCTGTCCCGGCGAACCGGATACGCTGGCCGGTGGCGACCCGCAGCGACAGCGCGGCTCCGCCCCGCGCGTCGCCGTCCAGCTTGGTCAGGACGACGCCGTCCAGGCCCACCTCGCGACCGAACACCTCGCCGACGCTCACCGCCTCCTGGCCGGTCATCGAGTCGGCGACCAGGAGGGTTTCGGTCACAGGGACAGCCGCTTTCAAGCGCGCCAGCTCCTGCATCAGTGCGTCGTCGACCTGTAGGCGCCCGGCCGTGTCGAGGATCACGACGTCGCACATCAAACGCGCCGCCTCGGCGATCGCGGCGCGAGCGATCATCTCGACCTCGCCCTGGCTCGAGTGGAACGCAACCGCTTCGCGCCCGGCCAGGGTCTTCAGCTGCTCGACCGCTGCCGGACGCCTGAGGTCCAGGGCCGCGACCAGGGGCTTGTGCCCTTCGCGACGGGCGAGCAGTGCGAGCTTCACGGCGGTTGTGGTCTTGCCGGCGCCCTGCAGCCCGACGAGCATGATCACGGTCGGGGGCGAAGGCGCATAACGCAGGCCTTCGGAATTTCCGCCCAGCAGCTCGACCAGCTCTTCATTGACCGCCTTGAGCACCTGCTGCGGCGCGGTCAGGCCCGGCGCCACCTCAGCACCGTGCAGCCGGGTGCGGACGCGCTCCACGAACTCCTTGACGACTTTGAAGTTGACGTCGGCCTCGAGTAGGGCAAGCCGCACCTCTCGAAGTCCGGCCTCGACATCTTCTGGCCGGAGCACACCGCGCCCGGAGATCTTCTTCAGTGCTGCGCCCAGCCGCTCCCCAAGCGTCTCAAACATTTACTGGTTACCGGCTCCTTCCAATCGAGCGATGCGGCGCCGCAACCCGTCCACGTCGCGCTCGAGCGCCTCGACGGCACGGCGCCGGCGCGCAGCCTCAGACAGGAGTCCAAGCCGGCGCTCATATTCCTGAAGGGCCTGGGTCGAGCGCCGCACGATGTCGTGCACGGCAGCGCGAGACGTGCCTTGATGCTCGGCGATCTCAGCCAGCGACCAATCGCTGCGCAGATACAGGTCCACGACCTTGCGCTGATGGTCGGTCAGGAGCGCGCCGTAGCGCTCGTAAAGGGCAAGTGCGCGGCCGCGCGCCTGAAGGGTGTCAAGGGCCATGCCTTGACAGCTTACCACCCGATACAATCCGGAACGTGGGTCCGATTCTGGTCGAGGCGTTTCGCTACAACCGGTGGGCGAACCTGCACCTGCTCGATGTCTGTGCAGGGCTGTCCGACGATCAGCTGCAGCTCACCGCCACCGGCACGTACGGCACGATCGCGGCCACTCTGATGCACCTGATCTCCGCCGAGCAGCGATACCTCAGGCGCTTTGGCCGGGGCGAACCGCGGATCAACGAGCGCGACGATTTCCGCGGCGTGGCCGGCCTGAGGGAGCATGCGGCGTGGAGCGGGGATCAGCTGATCGAAGTCGCGACCGGGATCAAACCCGACGGCGTGATCGAAGAGAAACGCGATGGCGGTCTTTTCAGGCTCGAGCTGGGCGTCGTGCTGCTGCAGGCGATGCATCACGGCAACGATCACCGCACGCACATCTGCACGATCCTCGGCGCGCACGGGATCGAGTACGGCGACATGGACGTCTGGGCGTATGGCCAGGCAACAGGCACGCTGGCTCCGGTTACGACCATCGCCTAGACTCGACAGAAGTGCTTACCGCTTTCATCCTCGTCAAGTCGACCCGCGAGGGACTGCTCCGATTGGGCAGCGAGCTGGCTGGTGTGGACGGCGTCGCCGAGGTTTACACCGTCACGGGGGAGTGGGACTTCATCGCAATCGTTAGAGTGCGCCAGCACGAAGACCTGGCCAAGGTCGTGATCCAGCACCTCACCCGGATCGAGGGAATCGAGCGAACGCAGACGATGGTCGCCTTCCAGGAGTTCTCCGCGCACGACCTCGAGGCGATGTTCGGCCTGGGCTTAGAGGACAAGAAGGGCTAGCAGGAGCTTGGCTCCGAGCGACCTGCTCCCAGTGGCGCTGCGCGCCGCGCGTGCCGGCGCTCGGGTGCTCCTGGATGCCGGGCTACCCAGGCCTGGCGGCGCGGCCGATGTCAAAAGCGCCGGCGACTACGTCACGGCGTGGGATCGGCGGTCGGAGTCCGCGATCCTCGAGGTGCTCGCGCGTGAGGCTCCGGGGATTGCAGTCCTCGCCGAGGAGCGCGGAGGCACTCGGGCCGGGACGATGTGGGCCGTCGATCCGCTTGACGGCACGACCAACTACACACGTGGCTTTCCCTCCGTCGGAGTTTCGGTCGGCTTGCTGGACGGCGGCCGGCCAGTGCTCGGTGTCGTCATCGCGCCCTTCTTTGACAAGGAGTTCGCCGCGGGCCGCGGCCACGGGGCCACCTTGAACGGTGAGCGCCTTCCGTTGCTGCGTGATCTCGAAGCTTCGCAGGCTGTGGTCGCGACCGGCTTTCCGTTCCGCGACAAGACGCTATTGCCGCGCTACCTGTCGGTGATGGAAGGGTCCCTCGCGCGCTTCGAAGACCTTCGACGCGCGGGCGCTGCCGCGCTAGACCTGGCCTGGACCGCGGCCGGCACCTTCGACGGCTTCTTCGAGCTTGGCCTCAACACCTGGGACGTAGCCGCGGGCGCCGCCCTGGTGCTCGAGGTCGGAGGCCGGGTCACCGACTGGTGGGGTGGCGACACCTGGGCCGAGACCGGAAACATCATGGCCGCCTCGCCGGGGGTGCACGAGGCGCTCTTAGAGCTGGCCCGAAAGTCGCCTCAGCGGTAGCTTGACGAGCGCCGTCCACTGCTGGCGAAGCGCCAGGCCTGCGGGCACTCGACCAGCTCGACGTCCAGCCTGGGGTTGGGTTGCGCGCAGCTGAACCGCGGTCCGGAAGTCGCCATCATAGGCGGTGAGGACCCGGCCGATGTCGTGGGCGCCGAAGTGGCAGTCGCTTCCACCGATTGGAGCCCCAAGCCGGTCGCGGTTGAGCGCGTAGAACTGATCGAGCTGGCGCCTGCGCCGCCCGCCGATCGGGACCGTGAACATCGTCTCGATCCCGTCGACGTGATGGCGCTCTAGCAGTTTTCGCAACATGCGAGGCTGGATCGACCCGAAGTAGACCGGCATGAAAGGGTGCGGGATGATGGCCAGCGCGCCCTGGTCGTGAATCGCCGCGACGGTGTCCTCCAGCGACATTCCTGGCTTGATTGGTCTTTCGAGGAACCACGCAACAACGTGAGTCTGGGCAGGCCACTTCGTCGTGATCTCCTGGCCGGCGACAACGCTCAGACCCACGCCTTCGCCTCGCTGCTGCACCTCTTTGACGCAGGCCATGGTGTCGTGGTCGGTCACAGCGATCAAATCGAGGTGAGCGCTGACCGCGGCATCGACGAGCTCTGCCGGCGTGACCATGCCGTCCGACGCGATCGTGTGACAGTGCGGATCCGCTAGCGACATCAGTCCTCGAAAAGCGAGCGCACGAAAGCTTCCGGCTCGAAAGCGGTCAGGTCGTCGATCCCCTCCCCCACACCGGCCAGCTTGACCGGAACATCCAGCTCGGACTCGATCGCCACCACCGCACCGCCCTTGGCGCTGCTGTCGAGCTTGGCCAGCACGAGGCCTGTCATCGGGATCACGCGATTGAACTCGCGGGCCTGCACAAGGCTCGTGAGTCCGAGCACCGCGTCGAGCACGAGGAGCGATTCATATGCGCCGCCATCGAGCGCCTTGCTCGCCACGCGGCCGATCTTGGACAGCTCCTCGAGCAGGTTGCGCTGGGTCTGCAGCCGACCCGCGGTGTCGACCAGCACCACATCGCTGCCGCGAGCACGGGCGGCGTGGATACCGTCAAACACGACCGACGCGGGGTCTGCACCGGTCTTGCCTTCGAAAATTTCAACCTCGGCGCGATGCGCCCAGGCCGCCATCTGCTCGATTCCGGCCGCCCGGTAGGTGTCGGCCGCGACGATCAACGGCTTGCGCCCCTCCTGCTTGAGCCGGTGCGCAAGCTTACCGATCGACGTCGTCTTGCCGGCGCCGTTGATCCCGTAGAAAAGGGCCAAGCTTAAGCCCCTCTCCCGAGTCCTCTCCCCGATGGGGAGAGGGAACAACTCCCGCCTGAGGGGCGACATTGACGACAGCGCCACCGCGACCAGGGCGCCAATCGCCTCGTCTCTGGTCCGCGGCGCGCGAGCCCGAACGCCGGCGACCAAGCGTGAGGCCACGGCCGGACCGATGTCGGCCGCGAGCAGCACCTCTTCCAGCTCCGTGTAGTAGCCCGCCGCGAGCGGCGGGCTGAGCGAGCGAAGCCCGGCCGCCAGCACGCTGCGCGTGCGGCCGGTGACGCGATTCCAAACGCTCGTGCTAGACGGCCTGCGCAGTCGTCGAGGCGCGTGCGATGGGCTTGCGGACATCCTCGAGCCGCACGGAGACCAGGTGCGACGAGCCGCTCTCGTCGAGGTGGACGCCGTAAAGGGTCGAGGCATGAGACATCGTCACGTGGTTGTGGGTGATGACGAGGAACTGCCGCTGTGTGCCCAGCCGCGCCAGCATCTCACCAAACCTGCCGACGTTGGCGTCGTCGAGAGCCGCGTCAACCTCGTCGAGGATCGTGAACGGGCTTGGGTTGACCTCGTCGAGCGCGAGCACCAGGGCGAGCGCCGCCAGCGAGCGCTCACCGCTCGACAGCAGAGTGACGTTCTGCAGTCGCTTGCGCGGAGGCTGGACCAGTATCTCGACGCCGGTGCGAGGGCCTTCATCACCATCTGCATGCTTGAGGGTCGCACGACCTCCCGGAGCAAGCTGAGAGAAGTACTCGTGGAAGTTCGCGGCGACGGCGCCGAAGACGGCTTCGTACCGCGACTCCTCCTCCCCACGCAGCTTGCCGATCAGCAGCTCGAGATCCACCCGCGCCGCGGCGATGTCCTCGAGCTGCGTGCGGAGCGTCACAAAGCGCTCTTCGAGCTCGCGGCACTCATAGTCCGCGAGCGCGTTGGTCGGGCCGATTTCCTCGAGACGGCGCTCCAGCGCGCGCATCTCGCGCTCACGCGCCTTGCCGCCCGGAACCTCCTCAGGTGCGACGCCGTCTGGCATTCGCGTGCGGATCTCCTCCATGCGCGCCTGGAGCAGCTCCGCTTCGCGGGCGATGAGCTCGAGGTTGCCCTCGAGGGTGCCGGCTTTGAGCCGTGCGTCGATGCGCGCCTCCTCGAGCGCGACCAGCCGGCGCGCGCCCTCGGCCATCTCGGCCTCATCTTCGGGCGACTCCAGCTCCGCAGCGGCCAGCTTGCTGCGTGCAGCCTCCGCGGCTGCGGTCAATGCAGGAAGAGCTTCTGTCGCTGTGGCAGCCGCAGCCGAAGCCTGCGCAGAGCGTTCGGCTCGTTCTTCAGAAGTGGTCTCAAGGCGGGCCAGGTCGTCGGCGACGGCTGCCAGCTGGCGGCGAAGGTCGTCGATGCGGTCGCGCCAGCGAGCCCTCTCGAGCTCGGAGTGGTGAGACGCTGCCCGATGCTC
>DASQAU010000090.1:0-2398 GCA_035635595.1 Candidatus Eiseniibacteriota bacterium | reverse complement strand
TTCTCTGAAGGCCGTGGCCGATGCGGTGCGCGCGAGGTTCCCAGTGGAGCCGGGATTCGGCCACCTGGAGATCGAATGGACCGACGGCCGTCGTGAGCTCGATCGGGATCACGAGATTGCAGCGGAGAGAGTGTGCCGCGTTCTCGGAAGCGCTCTCGAACGCACCGTAGGGGAGCCGCCGATGCTGACGCCATCGGCGGTGCCCGTTTCTGCGTTGGTTCGTCCGACCGCCACTCGGACGCGGCGCAATTGAGGGCCCTCTGGTCCTTGACGCAACCGTCCGAGCGCTCCTAGGGTCGCCGCGTGAAGCTTCGAGATTCCACCTGGTTTCAACTGATCGCTTTGGTGCTCATCCCGGCGATGGTCTTCGTCAGTCTTCCGTCGGCGGTCAGGGCCCAGGCGCTGCCGCAAGCGCTTCCGGGGATTGACCAGATCGATCGACCCAGCACGGCGCCGAACGTCCCCATGCCGGTGGCCGTTCCGTCCGATACCGAGGTGCTGCAGGCCGAGCGGCCGGTCATCAATCCCTACGCGGCGCCGACGCTCGCGCTGGAAGAGCCGCTCGATCCGAGCAAGTACATCTGCGGTCGTGGCGACGTGTTCGAGCTGAATTTCTGGGGCCGGCAGAACTTCAAGCTGCGCGTGACAGTCGACCTGGAGGGCCGGACGTTCATCTCAAAGGTGGGGTACGTCGACATCGTGGGGAAGACGCTGAGCCAGGCGCGGACCATCGTGCAGAAGGCGGTGCTTCGCTATTTCCCCGGACTCAATTTCGACCTCAGCCTGGCGGAACCCCGGACCTTCCTGGTCCACGTGGTCGAGAACATCCCGCATCCGGGGATCTATACTGCCCGTCCTGTCGAGCGAGCCTCTGTGGTGATCGCTCGCGCCGGCGGCATCGTGGGGAATGCCTCCAAGAGGAAGATCTCGATTCGCCACCGCGACGGCACCACAGCGGTTGTCGATTTGCTGCTGTACAACCTGACCGGTGACACGCAGTACAACCCATATCTCGCCGACGGCGATCTGATCCGCGTCCCGTTCGAAGACGTGAGCGTGAACGTGGACGGCGCGGTGAAGCGCCCGGGGCATTACGAGCTGGTGCACGGGAAGGACCTGGGCGAGCTCATCGACCTGGCCGGCGGTCTCACCTCCACGGCGACGCGTCAGCTGCCGATCAAGCTGGTGCGCAGGAACGACAAGGAGCGCGCGCAGCAGATCGATGTGGCATATCCGGCGGACGCGGGTCTTCCCCAGTTCGCGCTTCAAGTGGACGACGCAATCCACGTCCCGACCATTTCCGAGCTGCAGCGCAGCGTGCTCCTGATCGGCGCGATTGCGGGCGCGAGCACCACGGACCAGGCCACATCCCTGAAGCGGCTGCCCTTCGTGGAGAAGGATACCGTGCGCACGTTGCTCGACCGCACCGGCGGCGTGAACGCTGAGGCCGACCTCAAGGAAGGGTACATCCAGCATCAGGACGGAAACCGGACCGCGGTGGACCTCGAAGCACTCCTGGTGCAGCGCGATTTCTCCGCCGACCGGCCGGTGCAGATGGGCGACAGCGTGGTAGTGCCTTACAAGCGCCGCAGCATCCTGGTGGAAGGCGCGGTGTTCCGGCCCAGCCAGTATCCGTTCAACCCGAAGCTGAACCTGATCGACTACGTCGCAAACGCCGGCGGCCCGACGCGGTTCGCGCAGGAGAAGGAGGAGATCCGGCTGATCACGCCGACCGGCGAGATGCGGGCGTTCGCGCCGGACCTGAAGGTGAATCCCGGCGATACGATCGTGGTGCCCGAGCGAAATTTCTCGCGCAGCGAGATCGTCGCCTTGGTCATGGCGGGCGTTGGCTTGGCCCTCAGCGCCGCGACCCTGGCCGTAGCGTTCAAGAAATGAAGCTGAAGGGCTTCATCGACCCGGCACGCCTGCCGGCACCGCTGCACACCGTCGGGGCAAAACGTTTCGTCGCGTGCGGGGGCGCGGGACTGTTCTTCGCACTCGTGTACGTCCTGGTGGCACCGAATTGGTATTCATCTACCCTGACCGTTGTGCCCGCGACACCTTCACGAGGGCCAGGTCTCGGCGCGCAACTCGCTGGCTCTCTCGGCGCCGAACTCCCGATCGACCTGGGCAACAATGCGGACGTTGAGAGAATCGCAGCCGTACTCGAAAGCACGTCGGTCACGGATGCGGTGATCGAAAAGTTCAACCTGCGCGACCGATACCGCGACAGATTTATAGAGCATGCGCGCAAAGATCTGTGGTCACACTGCTCGACCCGCATCGATCGGAGGGCCAAGTTGGTGGCCCTCACGTGTGAAGATAAGGATCCGAAGTTTGTGAAGTCGATGCTGGAGTTCTTCGGCGAGTACGGAAACCAGGTTTTTCGGCGGGTCAG
>DASQAU010000089.1:0-7765 GCA_035635595.1 Candidatus Eiseniibacteriota bacterium | reverse complement strand
GACTGGCGTTTCCAGGAGCCGGTCGCGTGGCGCGACACCGACCTCGACGAGAAGACGCTCAAGGAGTGGTTCAACTACATCCTGCTCGGCCGCCAGGTCGACTACCGCTTCCAGGTGTTGAACCGCCAGGGCAGGGCGCCGTTCATCATTTCGTGCGCGGGCCACGAAGCCGCGCAGATCGGCGTCAGCTGGCCGCTCAAGCCGAAGCACGACTGGCTCGCGCCCTACTACCGCGACGTGGTGCTTTGCATGCGCATGGGGATGACGCCGCTTGACCTGATGCTTGCGGTCCTCGCCAAGAAAGCCGACCCCGCCTCAGGCGGTAAGCAGACACCCGGCCATTTCTCGGATTCACGGCACAACATCACGTCCGGCGGGTCGCCGGTCGCGACGCAGATGGTCCGCGGTGCAGGCGTCGCCTACGCGCTGAAGATGGACGGCACCGACAAGGTGTTGCTCACCTGCTACGGCGAGGGCGCCGGCGCCGAGGGTGACGCGCACGAGGCTTTCAACTTCGCGGCGATCTACAAGCTGCCTGAGATCTTCGTGTGCGAGAACAACGGGTTCGCGATCTCCACTCCGTTCCGCAAGGAATACTCGATCGACTACGTGGCGCAGCGCGCGGCGGGATACGGCTTCCCCGGCGTCACCCTCGATGGCCGGGACCCGGTCACCGCCTACTTCGTCGCCAGCGAAGCGATCGCGCGTGCGCGCGCCGGCCACGGTCCGACCCTGATCGAGTGCCTGGTCGACCGCCTCGGCGCGCATTCGTCCGAGGACGACCAGCGCCGCTACCGCACGCAGGAAGAGATCGACCGGCTCGCGCAGAACGACTGCCTGGAGCAGTTCAAGAAGCGCCTGCTCGACGAGGGCGTCATGTCGGCAAAAGAGGTGTCCGAGTACGAGGAGCGCGTCAAGGACGAGGTCGCCAGGGCGACCAAAGAGGGAATGGAGTCAGCTGACCCCGCGCCCGAAGACGCGCTGACAAACGTCTACGGCGTTGGCGCGCCTGCAGCCATGGACCCGAAGCCCGATGTCGAGATGGAGGACATGAACATGGTCGCCGCACTCCGCTCGGCTCTGACCGAGGAGATGGAGCGCGACGAGCGGGTGATGGTCCTCGGTGAGGACGTCGGCCAGAAAGGTGGAGTGTTCCTCGTGACCGACGGGCTTTGGAAGCGGTTCGGAGAGGCGCGGGTCATCGACTCGCCACTGGGGGAGTCATCGATCGCCGGGGTCGCGCTCGGCCTGGCCCTCGCAGGCAAGCGCCCGGTGGCGGAGATGCAGTTCACCGACTTTGCACACATGGCGTTCAACTCCATCACCAACGAGATCGCCAAGTACCGCTACCGCAGCGACGGCGACTGGTCGGTGCCGATGGTCGTTCGGGCGCCGATGGGCGGCCACGCGCACGGCGCCCTCTACCACTCGCAATCGATCGAGGCGCGATTCGCCACGCCCGGGCTGAAGATCGTCATCCCGTCCAGCCCGTACGAAGCGAAGGGCTTGCTGCTGGCCGCGATCCGCGACCCCGACCCTGTGCTGTTCTTCGAGCACAAGCGCCTCTACCGGATGTTCAAGGAACCGGTGCCGAAAGGCGAGTACATCATCCCGCTCCAGGTTGCGCGCACGGTTCGCGAGGGGACCGACATCTCCGTCTTCTGCTACGGGCTGATGGTCCACTATGCGCTCGAGGCGGCAAAGAACCTCGAAGCGGACGGGGTCAGCGTCGAGATCATCGATCTGCGCACGGTGTACCCGCTAGACAAGGACGCGATCATCGCCTCGGCGAAGAAGACAGGCAAATGCCTTGTCCTTTACGAGGACAACTTCAGCATCTCCGTGGGCTCCGAAGTGGCGGCGTTGATCGCTGACGATGCGTGGCGATATCTCGACGCCCCGGTCAAGCGGTTCGGCGGACTTGATGTCCCATCGATGCCGTACGCGATCCCGATGGAAGAGTTCTTCATGCCGACGCCGGACAAGATCACAAAGGCGTTGAAGGACCTGGCCGCTTACTGACATGGCAGGAAAAACAACGCGCGTGGTGATGCCGCAGCTCGGAGAATCTGTCCACGAGGGGACGATCTCCAAGTGGCTCGTGAAAGTTGGCGACCAGGTCGTCGAGTTCGAGCCGATGCTCGAGGTCGACACGGACAAGGTCAACGCCGAGGTGCCCGCGCCGGTGACCGGCATCCTGCGCGAGATCCTCGCCAAGGAAGGGGAAACTGTCCAGGCCGGGGCGGAGATCGCAGTGGTGGAAGTCGGCGGCGAGGCGACCAACGGCAAAGACGCCAAGGTCACGGCCGCGCCCGAGGCACCGGCCCCCGCCGCCGCCGCCGCCCCCAAAGCCGCGCGACAGCCAGCGCCGGGTCCCGAGGTCGCGCCAGAGGCAGTCCCCTCTCCCCCTCAGGGAGAGGGGCTTAAGCACGCGACGACCGTGGACGCGGGGGAGCACCGCTTCTCGCCCGCTGTGCAGATGCAGGCCTCAGAGCTAAAAGTCGACCTGTCGAAGGTGACTGGGACCGGCCTCGGCGGACGCGTGACGAAGAAGGACGTCGTGGACTTCGCTACGAAGGCGAAGGCCGCGCCGGCACCGGCGCCGGCGCCGGCTGCGACTCCAGCCGAAGGCGACCAGGTCGTGCCCCTGACACGGGTGCGCCGGCTGATCGCCGAGAACATGGTCCGCTCCAAGACGACGATCCCCCACGCCTGGCAGACGCAGGAGGCGGACATGTCAGGCGTGGTCGCCAATCGCGCCGCGAACAAAGCCGCCTTCCAGAAGCAGGAAGGGTTCTCGCTCACCTACCTGCCCTATGTGATGGCCGCCGCTGCGTCGGCGCTGCGCGAGCATCCGCAGGTCAACGCGACCTTCAATGAGACGGAGCTCATCATCCATCGCGACATCAACCTCGGGGTCTCCGTCGGCCTCGAGGACACGCTGGTCGTGCCGGTGGTGCGCCGCGCCGACGGCCTTTCCCTGGCCGGGCTCGCCCGCGCCGTCAACGACATCGCCACGCGCGCCCGCAACAAGCAGCTGAAAGCCGACGACCTCGCCGGCGCGACCTTCACGGTCAACAACTCCGGGACGTTCGGAACGTTGTTCAGCTACTCGGTGATCAATCCGGGCCAGGCCGGGATCCTGACCATGGAGGCGATCGTCGACCGGCCCGTCGCTGTGGACGGGATGATCGGCATCAAGCCGATGATGTACCTCTGCTTCTCGTTCGACCACCGGGTGCTGGATGGGCTGCAGGCGGCGCGCTTTTTGACCTCCTGCCGCAAGTGGCTGGAGGCCGTAACAGCGGAGAGTCCTGTCTACTGACCGCCGAAGGCGGTCGGGCCCTTGAACGCCTTGATCAGCAAGCACCCGAATTTCACGGGCAGCGCCGGCTCGTGGTCCAACCCGAGCGCGACCAGGCCCGCCAGCGTCCGCGCAAGCGGCATCGGCATGCGCCGGCCAGGTTTCCGAAGGCCGAGGCGGCGCTGGATCTCGATCGGCTGCCGGCGCCGGCCGCCAAGCGTGTACAGGACGCCGGCGGTGACCCGAGCCATCGATTCCCAGCGCCGCACCTGGGCCGCGTCGAAGTAGGAGACAGCTGTCATCACGCTCATGCCGTTGACCGCCAGCGCCGACCGCCATTCCGTCAGATCCCAATAGCGGCGGTGCGCGAGCCGGCTGTCGATCTGGCGAATGTAGGCGTCGCGCGACGCCCCGGGCAGCAGCGGTCCGCGCAGGCAGGAGTGAAAGTCTGGGCCGGGCACGGTGAAAACGAACTCGCCATTCGGGCGGAGAAGTCGGCCCACCTCGGCCAGCACCGGTTCGAGGTGATCGATGTGCTCGAGCACGGAGTTGGACAGCACCCAGTCGAAGGAAGCGTTGGGCTCGGGTACGCTGTCGCCTCCGGCCTCATGCAGCGCTGAGTAAATGCCGGTCTCGTGCGCATGCGCGAGCTCGGCCGGGTCGGGATCGACGCCGACCAGGTCGCGCTTGCCGACCAGCTGAACGATGATCCGGGTGAGCAGCCCATCTCCGCAGCCGAGGTCAAGGCCTCGTCCCTCCGGCAATCCGCCGGCCACGACCTGGTCGACCTCGACCGCGCGCCACAGCGCGGTGGCAGGTTGAAAGGGGTACTCGTGAAGAAAGCGGACGAGCAGCTCCTGGTTCAGCGCAGCAGGCCCTCGAGCTGTTCCTCGTACCTGGCCACGAAGGCCGCCGCGGTCCAGCGCTCGCGCGCGAGCGAGGCGACCCGCGCGCGCAAACCATCGTCGGCGAAGGCTGTGGCCACTGCTTTCTGAACTGCAGCATTCAGGTTGTCGTTTTCGGAGGATGTCGTAAAGACGACGTCACGCACCGCAGGCAATCCCCGAGCCGTCTGAGCAGAAAGCAGGGTCGGCAGGCCGCAGCTCATCGCCTCCTGGGCAACGACCGGAAAGCCCTCTCCGAGCGAAGGCAGCACCAGCAGGTCCGCGGCGACGTAGTGGTTGCGGAGCTCCGGATGGCTCAGGGCCTCGATCACCCGCAGGTTTGGCAGGCGCCAGGATCGCGGATCGACGTCGCCCGCGCGCCCGATGAAGAGCCATGACCATGTCCGATTGGCCTCGATCACGGGCCGGATCAGCTTGATCCCTTTTTTCTCGACGAACCGACCGACAAAAACCAGGAGCGGCTGCTCGCTGCCGATGCCGAGCCGCTCGCGGTAGGCAAGTCGTTCCGAGTCAGAAGCCGGCTTGAACAGGTCGGTGTCGACACCGCTTTCGATCAACACCGGTGTCCGGCGAAAGTGAACCCTCGGTTCGAACCACCGGCGCACCTCCTCGCTCTCGAATGCGACCTGGTCAACGCTCGAGAGGACTGCCTTTCCCAAGCTCGCATACGCAAGAGACTGCAGGCCACGTATGAGTGGGTTCGTGTAGGGCACCTTCGCGATGTGCTGTGTCATCAGCACCGGCCGGCGTAGTCGCCTCGCTGCAAGGAAGGTGGCCACATTCAAGGCGTACAGGCAGTCATGCATGTGGACGACCTCGGACCACGCCACCTGCTCGTTGATGCGAGACGTGGAGGCAGGCCCCTGGATGGGATACGGAAACCCCAGGCGCTCGATGGCGTTCCACACACGCACGGGAACGTCGTCCGAATCGCCATGGTGAGGACGGTTGCGGAGGTCTCCCGCCATCCAGCGCACCTGGTGACCGTTCCGGCGGAAGCCTGCAACAAGAGTCGCCGTGAGACTCTCGATACCACCGACGTGCTCCGGGTAGTAATTGCTGAGGGCGAGAATCCGCAAGTCCGTTAAGAAGGATCGGGCCGGACACGATCGAGGACTGCATGCTGCAGCCGGACGACATCCAAGCCGTCGCCCGCCGAGATGTCCTTCGGTGGCACCCTGGTCCTGCACGCTTCGACGAAACGCGCGATGACGACGTCATTGCCGTAGGCGAGGCGGCCGGCCAAAGTTCTGACACCAGAGCCGGCCACGCTGACGAGGTGGGTCGTGATCGCATGCGCGGTGGTGGCCAGCACATTCCGCCCGAGGTGTTGGTGATCGTTGGGAATCACGACCAGGGCATCGCGGAAGATGTCAAGCACGGCCATTCTCTCCGAGCCGATCAGCGCGATGTGCCATTCACTGACAGGGGATTCGAAGTTCATGGCGATCTGCACCGGCACCGACCCGGCGCGCATCAGAAGGGTGATCGAGGCCGGCGTGCGGCGCCCTTCTGGACTCGGAACCCGGTGCGCCACATCGAGCACCGGCTGGGCGCCCAGCAAGCTTCGAACCAGATAGAAGAAATGGGGCGACTCGTCATAGAAGAGCCCCAGCGGCAGCGATTCGTACCAGTCCGGCAGGCGGCGCTGAGGATTTGAAAGCTGGGCGCCCCAGAGGGCGCGGACCTCGCCGAGCTTGCCCGCGGCCAGGAGGCGGCGAAGGCGAAGCGTGGACCTGGCGAACTGGAAGTTGTGCACGACAGCGAGCACTCGGCCGCGGCTGGTTGCGAGCTCGGCCAGCTCGCGAGCGGCGCCAACTTCGAGCGCCATCGGTTTTTCAAGCAAGACGTCCTTGCCGGCGAGCAGATACGCCCGGGCCAGCACGTCGTGCGTGGAAGGTGGAGTTGCGATCGTGACTGCATCGACCTCGTCCAGCCAGGGCACCCCGGATGGGTCGTCGGCGGCGGCGCCGCGTGGCACACGGAACGCGGCTCGAGCCTGTTCTACTCTGGCCACGGAGTGGTCGATGACCCCGACCACTTGAACATCAGGTGTGGCTCGGAGCAGGGGGAGGTGTCGGTGTGTGCCCACCCATCCGAGACCGACGACCGCGACCCGCAGTGCGCTCAACGGGGTGCTTCCAGGGGCTCGAGAGGGTCTCGCATGTCGGCCGCGCATCGTACACCCGTGAATTCATGCCCCAGGCCAATCCAAAAGAAAAGCAACCGAATCACGGACATACAGCGTTTACTTGTGCACACTCGGTGGGGCCGAACAGCCGCAGGGGTGCGCTGGAGGTCTGGGGTAATGCCGGAAGGCCGGTCGTCAGTTCGGCGTCGAGCCGTCGTCGGCCTGATCGCAGCGCTGGCCGCCGTTGCAGGCTGGGCACCCACAGCGCAGGCCGCCCCGAACAAGGGTCACGAGATCAAGTCGGTGGGACACCCGACGGTGGTCGCTCTGAGCCTCGGCGCCAATCCATCGCCCCACACGCCCAAGGCGAAGGGCAAGCCGTTCCTCAGCGCCAATCCGGAGGAGCTGGCCAAAGCCAAGAAACGCGCCCCGAAGACGGCTACGCAACCGCCCGCCGTCACCACCACCCCTCCCACAGGTACGGGCGCTCCCACTCCTCCGGCCACCGGGCTCTTCAACGGGCTGAACCAGCCCGGCATCTCCGCCGCCGACGAGGGGTACTGCTGCACGCCTCCCGACAGCACCGGCGCGATCGGGCCGAACCACTACGTCGAGTTCGTCAACACGACGATCCGGGTCTACAACAGAAGCCTCACGCAGCTGAGCCAGCTGGACATGGCGACGTTTGTGGGCGCGCCATCCGGCTACAACGTCAGCGACCCGCAGGTGCAGTGGGATCCGCGGGCCGGGCGCTGGTTCTACGCCGCGGTCGCCTTCGCCACTCACAGCAACTACCTGGTCTTCGGTTGGTCTAAGACTTCCGACCCAAGCGACCTGGCCGGCTCGTGGTGCCGGTTCGGAGCCTTCACGGGGAATCAGCTCGCCGACTATCCCAAGCTCGGACACGACGACAACTTCGTCCTGTTCGGCGCCAACCTGTACGACGACAGCAGCGGCAACTACGTTTTCACCACCGCCGCCATCTGGGCCCTGCCCAAGCCTCCAGCCGGAAGCACCACATGCTCGGCCACGGGCTTCACCGCTTTCGCCGACGCATCGCATCCGCTGCTCAACGCAGACGGCACCTCGGCTTTCACCCCGGTTCCCGCAAACCTCGCGGACGCATCGAGCCTCGGCTACATCGTCGCCGGCCACAGCCCCCTGGCGCCCAAGCCCTCAGACCCGACGGGACCCCAAACCAAGCTCATGGTCTGGCACACCGCCTTGCAGGGCGGCGCGCCACGCCTGTTTGCCGACGGCGACCTGACCGTCGGCTCGTTCGACGTGCCCGCCGGTGTGCTTCAACCGGGCGGCGCGCCGGAGATCGAGAGCCTGGACGCGCGGTTGACCCAGGCCGTCGCGCATGCCGACCCCGACGCCGGCGGCGCTGAGGCGATCTGGACCCAGCACACCATCGACGGCCCA
>DASQAU010000088.1:0-14177 GCA_035635595.1 Candidatus Eiseniibacteriota bacterium | reverse complement strand
CCTGGACAGGAAAGCTCGACCTCAAGGTGACCAGCGCTCCGGTCTTCCGCTACAGCGAGCCTTCAACCGACGCCGCAGACCAGTTCGGCGCCTCGCTTGGCGCCATCCTCCGCTTTCGCCCTACCGGTTACCTCGGGGCATATGAGACGACGGACTTCAGCGTGCTGGTCCGCGGCAGTGTCCAATCGCCGGCCCGCGAGCCGTCGTTCATCCTGGTTCCCATTCGCGCGCTTGCGCCGATCGATGCGGCCGGCGGCCCGGCCGACGTAGCCGTCGTGTTCCTTGCACAGCACAGTCTTGCCCTGACGTGGCAGTACACGGCTGAACCGACCCCCTCTGGCGATCAGACGCAGGTGCTGCTGCAGCGCCAGTTTGCCGTCGCCGGCTACGGCTACGCCCACCTCGTCGACGGGAGCGGCGAACGCTACGGCGTCGAAGTGGACTTGAGAGGCAACACGCCGACGCAGGCCACGGGCCCGCTGCCGCTGAGCCTCGACACCGCGTCCTATCCGATCATCACCGCGGACGAAGCCGTGCGGTCGGCGCTGGCGTCGTCCCCGCCGGTCGCGGCCAGCCCGGCCCCAAGCGTGGCGCTGACCACCGCGGAGCTGGTGTATGCGCTGGTGGTGGCGGGTGATCACAGCTTCTACGAGCCGGCGATTCTCTTCTCAGGGAGCTTCACTGTCGATGGCAAGACCTATGTGAAGCGGGTCCTCGTTCCGGCCGTAGATCCTTCGCAGCGCTCTTCGTAAGGCGACCCGATAGACTCCCTCTAGAGAGAGGAGTGGGAAAGAAACAGGTCAGACAGGTCCGCCAGCAGATGCGGCAGGTGCAGCCCAAGACGGACGCGGCGACGAGTCCCGGCCAGACCCGCAAGCAGCGCGAGCGGTACGTCCAGGCAGGCGGGATGCTGCAGGGCTACGCGCCCGACTTCGTCATTCGCATGGGCTACATCGCTGCCGGCGTCGGCGTGGCCTGCCTGCTGGCCATCGCAGCGTGCCTTGTTTTCCTGCCTCCGATCTACGGGTGGCCGGTCGGGATCGCCGCCGCGCTTGCCTGGGTCCTGCCCATCGCGTTGCTCGCGAGCTTCATCGCACCTGGCTTCCAGCTCGCGCGCAAAGACCGGAAGGCGGAAGCCCGGCTCGTGCAGGGACAGCTCGTCGGAGCGAGCTCAGTGAGCACATCGATCGGGCTCGGGATGATGATGGTGCAGACGCGGGGCGGGGTCGAGCAGTACCTGGTGCCGCCGGCGCGCCTCAAGCAGGTGCCGGGCAACCAGGTCAACGTGGTGGTGACGGTGACGCCGCACCTGCGCCACGTCCGCTCGGTTGGAGTGATGGGCCAGCGCATGGTGGGCCGGGTCGAGCCGCCGGTGCCGCCGGTAATGAAGCGCCTTCAGCTGCTGCCGCTCCTGACGCCGGTCGCGCTGACCCTGGGCGCCATCATCGGCGACGATGCAGTCGCCGTCGCGCCTATCGATCCCCCGCTGCTTCACGCGGTGCTCGCTGTGCTGGCGGGAGCAGCCCTGGCGGGCGCCGTCTACGGCGTGTCCTATCTCCTGCAGCGCCAGATGATGACCGAGGTCCAGGCGCTGGTCCCTAAGACTTAGAGACCTCTTTTTCTTTCTCGTCGATCGCGGCCGGTTCGACCGCCGGAAGAGGGGCTGGCCTGTCACGAGATGAGGTGGACGGCACGAGCTTCTTCCGCTGTGGGTAAGTCGCGATCAGAAGCAGGCTGAAAGCCAGCCCGAAAAAGACGGGGCCAAAGTGAAAAGGCGCCTGCCACAAGTAGTAGGACCCAGCTTCGAAGGCGACGACGACAAAGCCGTAGAGGATCCCCGCCCGAACCCAGCCGATGTTTCCCGCCGGGTTGACGGCTGCGGCCATGAGGCCGATCCCGAGCACCGCCCCGGCGGCCGAGGTGTGGGTGCCGACCTCCTGGTCGAGCGGCAGCAGAGAGGTGGGCACGAGAGCAGCGGCCGCGCCGCCGACCAGGGCCATGCCCATCAGCAGCATCGCAACCGTCAGCAAGATCCGTCTCATGCCCCCGACTGTATACGGCCGGCACATGGTTAGACTCGAATCGATGACAAACGACGTTCACATCACCCCCGAGGGGCTCGAGGGCGTAAGAAAGGAGCTCCACGAGCTGACCACCGTCCGGCGGCCGGCCGTCGTCGCCAAGATCAAAGCGGCCCGGGAGTTCGGGGACCTCTCCGAGAACTTCGAATATCACGCGGCCAAGAACGAGCAAGGCATGATGGAGGCGCGGATCAACGAGCTCGAGTCGATCATCAAGAACCACGTCCTGATCGAGACGAAGGCCAGGACCGGCGTGGTCGACATGGGGAGCACGGTGCGCTTCAGCGAGGACGGGGCCGATGAGGAGGCTTATCGCATCGTCGGTCCAGCCGAAGCCGACCCCAAGGCCGGACGCGTCAGCTACGAATCCGCGCTGGGCAAGGCGTTGATCGGGCACCGCGTCGGCGAGGAGGTCGAGATCAAGACTCCCAACGGCACGTACAGCGTGCGCATCATCGGCATTGAGTAGCGCCACCACGACCACGCCTCTCGCAGATCTCCGCGCATGGTTGGCGCGCCACAACCTGGACGCCGTCTACGTCACCAAGCCTGTGTCGATCGCGTACCTGACCGGTTTTCACGCCGAGCCCTTCGAACGCCTGATGGCGCTGGCTGTGCGTCCGGGTGATCGCGCGACCCTCATCGTGCCGGCGCTCGAGCAGGAGAAAGCCGGTCGTCATTCGGACCAGGCTGACGTTGTCTCGTGGCGAGATGGAGAGGACGCGTACGCGCTCGTCCGCACCGCACTCGAAGGTTGCGTGGAAGTTGGCGTCGAGAAAGAGCACATGAGCCTTCTGGCCGCGGAGATGCTGATCGCCCGCACCGCCGCGCGCGAGATGGTCGACGTGAGCTCGGAGATCCGTCGCTTGCGGCGGATCAAGCACGAGGCTGAGCTCGAAAAGCTGGCGCGAGCCGCATCGATCACCGACGCTGTGACGGACGAGGTGATCAACCGGCTGCGTCCTGGACAGACCGAGCTCGAGGTGTCCGTCCTGATCGGCTCCGCCATCGGCGAGCATGGCGGGACGCTTTCGTTCGAAAGCCTCGTGCAGTCAGGACCCAACTCGGCCCTCCCCCACATGAGACCGACCAGCCGCAAGCTGGCGGCGGGCGATCTCGTGCTCCTGGATTTCGGTGCAGCGTTCGACGGCTACCACGCCGACACAACGCGCATGGCGGTGGTCGGCGAGCCGAGCGCACAACACAAAGAGATCAACAGCCTCGTGCTCGCAGCGCACGATGCGGCGATTGCCGCAGTGCGCGCCGGCACGACGACAGGCGCCATCGACGCGGCCGCCCGACAGGTGATCGAGGCCGCCGGGATGGGCGATCGGTTCTTCCATCGGGTCGGGCACGGCCTGGGCCTGGAAGCGCACGAAGACCCGAGCCTCGACCCGGGCTCGGCCACCGTGCTCGAGGCGGGCATGGTGTTCACCATCGAACCCGGGATCTATATCCCTGGGTGGGGCGGCGTCCGCATCGAGGACGACGTGGTGGTTGAGCGCTCAGGATGCCGGGTCTTGACGAAGGCAGACCGTTCGCTTCACGTCATTCCGGAGCGCTGATGCTCGCCCCGGGCATGCGCCGGACCGCACAGCGGACGATGGTTTACAACGCCATCCTCAGTCTCGGCGGGCACTGCACCGCCGAGGAGATCGCCGAGGAGCTTCACAAGGGCAAGCCAGGCTTTCCGCGCAGCACGGTATATCGGGCGCTGGAAGCGCTTACCGCGTCGGGCTCCGTTTACGCCGCGCACCTTGGCGAAGGCGCCACGTACTACGAGCTCGCCACCGGCGATCACCACCACGCGGTCTGCCAGGTCTGCGGCGGAGTTCTGCACATCCAGGAAGAGCTGGTCAGCGCCCTGGAGACGCACCTCGAGGAGGGCCATCACTTCAAGCCTTTGCGGACGGAGGTCCTGGTCGTCGGGATCTGCGATTCGTGCTCGCGAACGCCGGGTCGCAGGGCGGAGCGTCGCCGCACCATAGACCCTCACTTTCACTTCACGGAAGGGGCGGGATAATCACGCCGATGGAATCCAAGATCGTCGGCACCGTCATGCCCGTTCTCGAGCTGAGCATGCAGCCGGACGAAAAGGTCTTTGCCGAGTCGGGTCAGCTGGCCTGGATGTCGATGGCCCTCCAGATGAAGACGGCAACCTCAGCCGGCGGCCAGCAGGGAGGACTCATGGGCGCCCTCGGACGGGCGGTGGCCGGCGGCACGCTTTTCATGACCGAGTACACAGCGGTTGGGGGCCCCGGCCTGCTCGCGTTTGCCGCCAAGCTGCCAGGCCAGATCCTGCCGATGGAGATCGCTCCCGGGCAGGGCTACATGGTCCACCGCCACGGATTCATGTGCGCGACGATTGGCGTGCAGTTCTCGATCGGCTTCCAGCAGCGGCTGGGGGCGGGCATCTTCGGGGGCACGGGGTTTCGCATGCAGCGGCTGCAAGGACAGGGCCAGGCATGGGTTGAGCTGACCGGCGAGGTCGTCGTTTACGACCTGCAGGCCGGCAACACGCTGCGCGTCCACCCGGGCCACGTCGGCATGTACCAGGAGTCGGTCGGCTTCAACATCACGACCGTGCCCGGCATCCAGAACGCATTCTTCGGCGGGTCAGGCCTGTTCCTGGCAGCCCTCACCGGTCCGGGCCGAGTGTGGCTGCAGTCGATGAGCATGCACCACCTCGCGCACGCGATCCAGGAGTACTTGCCAAAGTCGGGTTAGTTTCCCCGGTCCCTGTCAGCCGGTTAGTCAAGGAGATGACGCGATGGCGAGATACCTGTTCCAGGCGAGCTATTCAGCTGAAGGCATCAAGGGTGTCCTGAAGGAAGGAGGCACCGGACGGCGGGCCGCTGTCGAAGCCGCGCTCAAGTCCCTGGGTGGAAAGCTGGAAGCCTTTTATTACGCGTTCGGCGACACCGACGTCTTTGTGATCGTTGACGGCATCGACAACACGGCGGCGGCTGCTTTCTCGATGGGTGTTGCTGCCGCCGGCACGGTCAGCGGCGTCAAGACCACCGTGTTGATGACCCCCGAGGAGATCGACCAGGCGACCAAGAAGGCCATGTCATACCGCCCGCCGGGCCGCTAGGTCGCGGATTGGCCCCCAGGAGCGACAACGACCACGGCGGACTTTTCCACGAGGCCAATTCTGTCAAGGTGCAAGATCGGAGGCGAGCATGGCCGGTCGCTGGCTGACTTTCGACTGTTTCGGCACGCTGATCGACTGGCGCCACGGCATCCGGACCACCGGGGAGCTGCTGTTCCCGGGACATGGCCAGGAGTTCCTCGACGCCTATATCGCGATCGAGGCGCAGGTCGAGACCGAGGGATCGTTTCGGCGCTATCGCGCGATCCTCACCGAGACGACCCGCCGGGCCGCGAAGCGTTTGTCGCTCGACCTCAAGCCCGACGACGCGACGGCGTTGGTCTCGACGATTCCCTACTGGCCGCCGTTCGGCGACCTGGGTCCCGCGCTGGGGGAGCTGCGAAAGGAAGGTTGGAAGTTCGCCCTCCTGACCAACTGCGATCGCGACATCATCGCGCTCACGCAGCGCCGGCTCCCGGTGCCGTTCGACGCGGTCGTCACCGCGGAGGACGTGTCGGCTTACAAGCCGGACCCCGCGCATTTCCTGCTTTTCCAGTCCACGTTCGGCGCCTCGGCCGACGTCTGGATCCACGTGGCGCAGAGCTACTTCCACGACATCAGGCCGACGAGCGCGCTGGGCATCTCGCGGATCTGGGTCAACCGCCAGGGCGAGAAGGATGACCCCTCACTGGCGGACGCGGTCGTGCGAGGGATGGACGAGCTGCCGGCCGCGGTAGCGAGGCTGGCGACGCCCGCGGGCTGAAGCGACTTAGCCATCGGGGCCCCGATGGTCGTTGTTAACGACCAACGTTGTCATTTTGGGCCCCGATGGCGATCCTGGCTCGGTGCCACGACCGTCGGTGCCTACCGAGCTCAGGACAGCGCCGTTCACACTTGCGGAAGCCATTGCGGCGGGAGTCACCCGCGCGCAATTGCGTGGAGCCGGTTACTGCCGGCTGGGCTCCGGCTTCTATCGCTGGGTCGGTTTGAAGGAAAGCTCGCAAGTGCTGTTGACTGCTGTCGCTCGACGATTGCCATCTGGCGCTGCGTTTTCCGGCCGGACAGCAGCTTGGCTGCACGGATTGGATCTTGCGCCATGCGATCCGATCGAAGTCACGATTCCGGATCCGATCGGCATCCGACGTCGCGCCGGGGCATCAGTACGCCGCGCCGCCCTCGGCGCCGAGGAGATCGTGATTCGGCGTGGTCTACCGACCACGTCGCCACTCCGTACGGTCGTCGACCTCGGAGGCAGAGATCCACTGACAGAAGGAGTCGTCGCCGCGGATCTGTTCCTTCGTGCCCGGCTGGTTTCGATTGCCGAGCTGAGCGCATATGTTGCCGAGCACGCGAAAGCCAAGGGCATAGCCCGGCTTCGTCGAGTTGTTGAGCTTGCCGAGCCGAAGTCCGAATCTCCTATGGAAACCCGGCTGCGGATGCTCATCATTTTCGCTGGACTCCCACGGCCGGAGGTTCAGGTTTCGATCCATGACGCAAAGGGCCGTTTCGTAGGCCGTCCCGACCTGCTTTATCGCACTCAGTGCCTGGCTATCGAATACGACGGAGGCAACCATCGTGACCGGCTGGTTGACGACAACCGCCGCCAGAATGGTCTTGTCGGCGCTGGCTTTCGGTTACTCCGCTTTACCGCGGCGGACGTCTATGGCACTCCCGATCTAGTTGCAATGCAGGTACGTCACGACCTCGCAAAGTCGGCCAGGTCCACCGTCGCTCGGTAGACTCGCCGTGCCGGGCCCGACTGGACGAGGTTCCCGCTTTTCTCCCGGCGGATCTTCAAATCTCCTCCGGGCATTTGCACGGTGACCTGCTCGTCCACGAGCCCTGCACGCATGCACGCCGCCGCCACGGCGCTGGCGCTCGTGCCCGACGCGAGCGTGTAGCCCGCCCCCCGCTCCCAGATCTCGACCTTCACGCGACCGCGGTCGAGCACCTCGAAGAGCTGGACGTTGGTCCGCTCCGGGAAGGCGGGGTGACGCTCGAGATGGGGGCCGAGCTCCAGGCAGCGCTCCCTCGTCACCGGCTGGTCGAACACCACGCAGTGCGGGTTGCCGACTGAGACGAGCATCGCCTCGACGGAACCGGCCTCCGTTCGGAGCTGAACGCGATCGGGCTCGCCCTCGAACGTGGCCGGCAGGTCGGCGGCTCGAAAGGACGGGCGGCCGATGTCGACCTCGCAGACGATCTCGGGGTCGTGGCGAGAGAGGACGCGGACGGGGTTCGCCCCACCCGCGGTCCGGAGCTCGAACCTCTCGCCGGCGCCATGCTCGAGGACCGCGTGGGCGGCGGCGATGCGCAGGCCGTTGCCGCTCTTCTGGGCCTCCGAGCGGTCGGGATTGAAGATCCGGACCGTCATGGCCTGCGGATCGAAGGCGAGCAGGCCGTCCGAACCAAGGCCTCGGTGGCGGTCGCAAAGCGCCGGCAGCAGGGCCACCACCTCATCGAGCGGGCCGGGGAGGTCCAGGACGAGGTAGTCGTTCCCCAGCGCCTGGTACTTAATGAGATCGATTCGCATTAACGCTCCATCATCGGGGAATCGTGGCCGCGGCTCACCGGTTGTCATAAAATGTCGTGACCATGCAGGACATCACCTGGCCTGCCCAGCGTTTGGTCCACATACCGGCCTGCTTCTGTAGCTAGGCCCCCGGCCGTTTGCTCGCGCCCGTAGGGCGCGCCCATTCGACCGCTTTCGTGTGAGTCAACAACGGTTTGTGAATTTGCATTTTTTGGGAGGTTTTTGAATTGAGCTCATCGACGACGACCAGGTCACTGGTCACCACCGACTGGATCGCGGAGCACGGAAAGGAAAAGGGACTTCGCATAGTCGAAGTCGACGTCGACCCGACCGCGTATGACAAGGGACACATCGAGGGAGCGGTCGGCTGGAACTGGCGAAAGGATCTCCAGGACCAGCTGAATCGCGACGTCGCCACCAAGGAGGCGCTCGCGAACCTGCTCGGCCAGAGCGGCATCACGCCTGACACGAACATCGCCCTCTACGGCGACAACAACAACTGGTTCGCCGCCTACGCGTACTGGGCGCTCAAGTACTACGGGCACGACAAGGTTCAGCTGATCGACGGCGGCCGCGTCAAGTGGGAGAAGGAAGGACGCGAGTACAGCACCGAGATCCCGGCCTACCCCGCGACCGACTACAAGTTCCACGGCTCTCCAAAAGAGGACATCCGCGCCTACCGCGACCACGTGCACTCGAAGATCGGCAAGGCCGGCCTGGTCGACGTGCGCTCGCCGAAGGAGTACTCGGGTGAGCTGCTCGCGCCGGAGAACCTTCCGCAGGAAGGGGCGCAGCGGGGCGGGCATATTCCGACCGCCGTCAGCATCCCCTGGGGCACCGCCGTCAACCAAGACGACGGCAGCTTCAAGAGCATCGACGAGCTGAAGGAGATCTATGGCGGCAAGGGCATCACGTCCAACAAAGAGGTGATCGCTTACTGCCGCATCGGCGAGCGCTCCGCGCACACATGGTTTGTCCTGAAGGAGCTGCTCGGGTACCCCGACGTCCGCAACTACGACGGCTCGTGGACTGAGTGGGGCAGCTCGATCAAGGCCCCGATCGAGAAGTAGGAATGGCAACGCAGGTAGTCGATCACTCGGCGCTCAAGGTCAACCAGACCGGGATCGTGACGACCGTGCTCGTCGCGTTCATCGGCAGCGCGTTCTATCGCCCTCTACTCGTGCTGATCCCGCTGCTCGCGATCGTGCTCTTGGTGGGCACGTTTGCGCCGCGGTTCGCGCTGTTCAAGCAGCTCTACTTCAAGGTCCTGAAGCCGCGCGGCATCGTGAAGGCGCGTCCGGTCCAGGACAGGCCGGAGCCGCACAACTTCGCCCAGGGACTCGGCGGAGTTTTCCTGGCGGTGTCGTCGGTTTTGCTGATCACGGTTCCGGTGTTGGGACTGGCGCTGGCGCTGCTGGTAGCGGTCCTCGCGTTCGTCAACCTGGCATTCGGTTACTGCGTGGGCTGCCAGATCTACTTCCAGCTCGGCAAAGCGGGAGTCATTCGAGTCTCGTGAACACACAGCTCTGGGCGCTGGCGGTGGTGGGCGCAGTCGTGCTCGCCGCCGCCTGCCTGGAGGTCTTCCGTGCGCGCCGAGCGCGCGCAAGAACCGTCGGCGCTACGGCCGACGCTGCGAGCGAGCCGTACGTCCTTTACTTCACCGGTGAAGGGTGCACGGTCTGCCGCACGCACCAGGAGCCGGCCCTGGCGAAGCTCGGATCAGTGCGCGTCGACAAGGTGGACGCGATCGCGGAACGAGAGCTCGCCGACCGATTTCACGTTTACACGCTGCCCACCACGGTCGTGATGTCGCCCGAGGGCCGGGCGCTCCATGTCAACTACGGCTACGCGACCGCTCCGAAACTGGAGCGTCAGCTGGCCGAGGCGCGCGGCGCCATGCAGGTCGCAACCGCCTAGCCGATATTCTGGCCGGGTGAGATCCCGGCTCCTCGCGCTCATTGCACTCGTCCTGATTGGTGCAGCCGCATGCACGCAATCGCAGGCCGATCAAAGCCGTGACCTCGTGCTCGGCGCGATCTATCCGCTCAGCGGTCCGCAGGCTCCGGGTGGCAGGCAGGAGCTGGCGGGCGTGCGGGCGGCGCTGAGCGTCGCGGAGTCGAGCGGGGCGCTCGACGTGCACGTCCGACTTCAGGTGGTCGATGCGACGACGCCCCCGGCAGCCGCCGCGGCCGTCGACGAGCTGGTGCGCGACTACCACGTGCCTGCGATCCTGGGCACGTACGGCAGCACGCTGTCGGCGGCCGCGTCAGCGCGCGCCGAGGAGCTGAAGACGGTCTACTGGGAAACAGGCGCGGTCGCAGACCCCATCACCACCCAGCGGCGTTACGTCTTTCGCACCGTCGCGACCGGCAGCGCGTTGGGCCGCATGGCAGTCACCTTCACGCATGACGTGCTCGTGCCACGGATGAAGCTGTCCGCGCCGCGCGCGGCAGTGCTTCGAGTCAACGACGTCTACGGGCGCTCGGTCGGCGGCGGAGAAGAGGCTCTCGCCAAATCCATGGGCATCCAGGTCGTCGACGTCATCGAGTACAACCCCAGTGCGTATGACGCAGACATCATCAGCGCGCGCCTCGCCGCGGATCATGCCGATTTCCTGTGGGACGTGAGCTACATCGATGACGGCGTTGCGATCTGGCAGGCCCTCCTACGCAACCAGGTGTCGTTCAAGGCGGCGATTGGAACCAGCTCCGCGTTCTGTATGGAGGAGTTCAGCCGGCGCGTGGGATCAGGGTCGGTGGGCGTATATGCGGCGGACAAGCCCGACGGTGAGATCAACCCCGCGGCCCTGTCAGCGGCAGGACGATCGTTGCTCGTGAAAGCGCGCGCTGAGCTTGCGCTCACCGGGCACACCCTTGACATTCCAGCGGTGGCCGGGTTCGTGGGCGGCTGGACGCTGATGCACGACGTGCTGCCGAATGTCTCCGGGCCGTTCACGTCCGACTCGATTCGCCGCGCTGCGCTCACAGTGGACGTCCCGACCGGCGACAGCATCAATGGTGGAGGCGTCAGGTTTGGCGCCGACGGGTCCTTCGATGAAGGCCAGAACACCCGGGCCGCCGCGGTCATCGGTCAGTGGCAGGCAGTCGGCGTGATGAACGTCTTGTTTCCGCCCGCCTACTCGACAAACAGGTCGTCTACGTAGCAGAACATCCAGGACTCGCCCGGCTCGAACGACCTGATGACCGGGTGTTGCGTTGCATGGAAGTGTTTCGTGGCGTGCTTGTTCTTCGAGTTGTCGCAGCAGCCGACGTGACCGCAGGCCATGCACAGCCTCAGATGAACCCAGTCATCGCCCATGGCGAGGCACTCCTCGCAGCCTTCCGGTGTCCGCGGCTCGATTTCATGCACATGAGTGAGGTGAGCGCATACCGCGCTTCGCGACATCAGATCCTCTCCTTCGCAGCCAACTGTTCCAACGCTAGGGAGACGGCTTGATCGAGCGTCATGGCCTGGCCCGCCTCCCACGCGCGCTCGTCATCCTCGCCGGACACGTACTCGCGACGGCTGCGCCCTTCATCGAGGTTGAGGATCGAACCCAATCCGGCCCCAGACGTCGCCTGGTGCGTGGCGGCTGCGGAGGCGAGCTGGATGCCAACCGGCCGGTTGCCCGCGGCGATCACAACCTCACCCGCGTCATCGAGTAGAAGCGCAATTCCAGAGATGTCCCCCGCCTTCGAGAATAGCTCCAGCGCTTCGCGGACGTAGTTGCGACCGCCCTCGACGTCGCCGGTGCGAAGGGCGCACAGAGACCTCGTGTGCAGGGCCCAGCCGAGCCCGAACCGGTTGCCGCTCTTTCGAAACAGCTCGATGGCTTCGTCGAGGGCGCCGATGGCTCTGTCGTAACTCCTCCTGAAGTACAGCAAGTTGCCGATCGCCCACTGGCAGCCGCTGATGCCGGCCTCGTCTGCCAGCTCGCGGTAGATGGGCAGGGCTTGCTCGAGCAGCCCCTCGCTCATCGCCAGCTCGCTCCTGTCCACCATTCTCGGAAAGCTGGCGTTGTAGAACGCATTGGCCAGCTCGCGCCGGTCATTGCCGGCGCGTCTCAACGCGAGGCATTCTTCGTAGAAGACCTGTGAGGCCGGCATGTCGCCCTGCCAGTAGGCGATGCCGCCGGCCGCCTCGAGCGCCCGCGCACGGGAATCTGGATAGCGACTGCTCTCAGGCATCGCGAGGATGACCGTCGTCCGAGCCCTTCCTTCGTGGAGGTGGCCGCGCATCTGCCAGAAACGCCACAAGGAGCCGGCCAAACCGTGCGCGCGTTGAGCGTCGTTCTGCTCGACACACCAATCAAGTGAGGCGCGGAAGTTGTCGTGGTCGAGCTCGAGGCGATCCAGCCACGTTTTCTGGTCCTCACCAAATAGGTTCGGCGCCGCAGTGTTCGCCAGAGAGCAGAACGCGTCGGCATGGCGGTTGTGGGTCTCTTCAGACTCGCCGCTCTGCTCGAGGCGCTCGCCTGCGTACTCGCGGATCGTCTGCAGCATGAGCAGGCGCGGTTCTGCGAAGTCGGGTTGTCTGCGCAGCAGGCTGTGGTCCGCCAGGTCGTCGAGTCCGGTCAGCACGTCGCCGCCGACCTCGCCGGCGGGCCCGCAGACTAGCTCGGCCTGCTCGAGATGGGCTCCGCGCGCGAAGACCGAGAACCGGTTCAGCAGGCGCTTCTGGTTCTCGTTGAGCATCTCGTAGCTCCAGTCGATCGCACCGCGAAGAGTCTGCTGACGTCCAGGCAAATCGCGCGCTCCGGTGCCCAGCGCGGAGAGGCTGGTCTCGAGACGGCTCAAAAGCGCCTGGGGAGAGAAGAGCTTGATCCGGGCGGCGGCGAGCTCGATCGCGAGAGGCAGGCCGTCCACCCGCTCACAGATGCCGGCGATCGCCGGTGCATTTTCGTTGGTGACGGCGAAGTCAGGCTTGACGGCCACAGCTCGCTCGATGAAGAGCTTGACCGCCTCGTATTGCCTGAGAGCGTCGAGGCCAGGGTGCGTCTTCCGGTCGGGAAGGCCCAGGGGCTCGACAGCGAACTCCTGCTCGCCGTAGACGCGGAGGACAGAACGGCTGCTCACCAGGAGCTTGACGCCTGGACCTGCCTGAAGCAGCTGGGTCGCTGCCGCGGCCCCGCCAGGCAAGAGCTGCTCGAAGTTGTCGAGCAGGAGCAGGATGGTCTTGTCGCGGAGGTGTTCGACGACCCCTTCGATTGGCGTGCGTGAGCCCGCTATCGGAACGCCCAGCACCTGCGCGACAGCCGAGGCCACAAGCTCGTGGTCGCGCACGGCGGAGAGCGGGACGAAATAAACCCCGGCGGGAAACTGCTGGGCCGATTCGGCGGCGATCTGGAGGCTCAAGCGCGTCTTGCCGATTCCGCCCGGTCCGGTCAGCGTGAGGAGACGCCTGTTCTGTAGGAGTCGCTTCCCCTCGGCCACCTCGGCCGCGCGCCCGACGAAGCTCGTCATCTGGGTCGGCAGGTTGTTCTGGGTGGCGTCGAGGGTGCGAAGCGCGGGGAATGACTCCTGGAGCCCCTCGATCACGAGCTGGTACAGGCGCTCGGGTTGGGCGAGGTCTTTGAGGCGATGCATCCCGAGGTCGCGGAGCTTAAGTCCCGGCTTCAGGTTTCCCTCCACCAGGCCTCGGGTCGTGTCCGAGATCACGACCTGACCGCCATGCGCCGCGCCCGCAACCCGCGCCGCCTGATGCACGTCGAGCCCGATGTATTCGTTTCCGACCAACGGCGCCTCGCCAGTGTGCAGGCCAATGCGCACCCGGAGCGCCTGACCGTTTTCCCACGCATAGCTCGACAGGGATCGCTGAGCGGCGGCAGCGGCCTGGCATGCATCGATGGCGCTCGCGAACACGCAGAAAAACGAATCGCCCTCGGTTCTGAGCTCGTGACCTTCGTTGCTCTGAAAGGCCGCGCGGAGCATCTCGTGGTGGGCCGTCTGGGCGGCGGGGTAGCGGTCGCCCATCTCCTGCATCAGCCGCGTGGAGTTCTCGATGTCGGTGAAGAGAAACGTCACGGTCCCGCGCGGGAGGTTCATGGCGAGGTTTTCGTCAGCGAGGGAGACAGCAGGCCGCTCAATGCCGCGGAGAGCTGCTGGTGGTATTCGGCGCCTTCGAAGTCGAGCAGAGGATGTGGCGGCATCAACTGCGGCTCGGTGACGGCTCCGTTGCGGCGGATGTAGACCGCGGGGTACGGATCGTCGCGGCCGTTTGATTCGAGCGTGATGGCGAGGGCGTCAGGCTCATCACCGGAATCGACGAAGTGGGCCAGCGGCAGGAATCCTTCGTCGTTGATCCCCAGCTTGGAATCCAGGCTAACCACCCGCGCCAGGTACGAGCGCTGATGCCATAGCTCTGGACCCAGGCTGGCCTCGGCCAGCAGGAAAGGCACCAGCTTGTCTGGGTGCAACCGTGGGCGCGGCAGGCTCTTGTGGAAGTGCTTCTCCGCGAGATGCCTGGCCAGCAC
>DASQAU010000087.1:0-4968 GCA_035635595.1 Candidatus Eiseniibacteriota bacterium | reverse complement strand
AGGCCCAGGTTCGTGACGCGATCAGGCGCTACCGAGAGGCGGGCGCCACGCTTCCCGCCGCAGGCCCGTTCGGCGGCCACAAGGGCGGGGCCGGGTTCGAGGCAACTCTGGAGGCTGCGGCCGGCGCTTAACGGAGCTTGGTGGCGGCTTCGTCGAGAAGCTGCCGGGTGGTGTCGAACTCGCGCCGTACCGCCGCGTCCTCAGCCTGGTCGAGCAACGCGACCACATCACCCCAGCGTTCCGCGTCGCGCTCGCTCAGGGCGGACCTGACCTGGCCGATCGTCTGCGTCGCAAAGAGAAGGCCGCCGCCTGGGTTGTCGAGAATCTGCCGCGCTATCTCCAGCTGACCGCGGGCCCAGCGCACCAGCGAATCGCCGGGATGGGTCTCGATCTCCTTAGGGCGCAGCACCTCCATGCCCCGACTATTCTCGGCCAAGAGAGGTGAGCGCCTCGCCGGCGAGGCGGTAGACGGTCCATTCGCTGTTCGGCCTGGCCCCCAATCGCTCGTAGAAACCGATCGCCTCGCGGTTCCAGTCGAGCACGGCCCACTCGAGCCGGCCGCAGTCTCGCTCGACGGCGATCTTCGCAAGCCGCTTCAGCAGCGCGCGCCCGATGCCGCGTCCACGCTGCTCCGGGACGACGAAAAGATCTTCGAGGTAGATCCCGGGTTTCGCGAGAAAGGTCGAGAAATTGTGAAAGAAGAGCGCGAAGCCAACCGGTGCGCCGCCTTCCTCGGCGATCAGCGCCTCCGCATATCGCCGCGGGCCGAAGAGATTCTCAGCTAGCAGCTCCTCGGTCATGGTGACCTCGTGCTCCAGCTCCTCGTATCGCGCGAGCCCGCGAATCAGGTCGGCGATCACCGGCACGTCGGCCGCAACGGCGGAACGGATGGCCAGGGTCATTTGGGGCGGTCACGCAGGCGAAAGACGAAACGCATCGCGCCTTGAGTATCGGAGAAGCTCGCGATCTTGTTGTCCACGAGGCCCGCCGCAAGGCCTGCTGCGATGAGGTCGGTGTCACGCAGCGCGCTGCGGCCACCCTTGGGCCTCACGACCCAGATCGCCCCGTTCGGCTCGATCCAGGACTTGACGTCCTTCAGTCGCTTCAGGTCGGGCAGCTCGTTCGCGCCCATGAAGACGAGGTCGACCGGCTTGCGGGGACGGCCCCGGACGATATCCGATGTCCGGCTGCGCAGCAGCGAGGCGAAGCCTGGATCGTCGAGGTCGACGATCGCCACCCTCGACCCGGGCTTGACGCCCAGCTTGTCCAGCAGGGGACGGGTGGACGCGATGTCCGGGCTCAGACCTGCTCCTCCTCGACGCCGGCGCCCCGCACGGCGCCGAAGACGATCACTCCGACGAGCCAACCGGCGTAAGCGCCAACGACTGTGAGCACGATGATCGGCACCATCGGCGACACTCCAAGCCGGCTCGACAGCAGGAATCCGAGTGCGGTAAACGCACCGAAGACAAACGCGCCTGCGACTCCGCCGACGATCGCGCCCGCGAGAACGGCAGCTGAGACCCGTCGCTTCAGACTTCGATCACCTGCAGGTCGTCGACCGCGCCGTCGACGGTTCCGTTGTAAAGGTGGTTGAACATGAACCGGGTCTTCGGGTGGCGCTTCTTCAACGCCTCAGCATGCTCCCAGCTCATGTGGCTGAAGACGTCGCCGGGCCCGGTTGCCTCGACGATGGCGATGTCAGCTCCCTTAACGAGCTCGTCCAGCGGCGCCGTCGGCTCGGTGTCGCCGGAGTACGCGAGGATTCGGCCGTCGACCCAGATCCTGTATCCATTGCTCCCGCTCGTCCCGTGGTCCAGCTTGACGGTTTCGTACTTGTACCCGGCTGCCACGCCGGACGGCTTGGCGACCTTGTAGCTCGCCTTGAAGCGAGGCTGCATCACCGGCTTCCAGTCGACTCCCCAGCTCACTTCCCACAGGGCCTCCAGCCTCTCCTCGATTCCGGCAGGACCGACGAACGTGATCGGCCGGGGGTCCACGAACACGCGGTACAGCACGAAAGGCGGCAGTCCGAGCGTGTGGTCGCCGTGGAAATGCGTGAGGAAGACCACATCGATGGCGCCGGCGTCGACCCCGACCCGGCTCATGTGCGGAAGCAAGGGCGCGCCACCGTCGAGAAGCAGGCGGCCGTTCACCACCACGGCCCCGTTGTACCGCTCCAGCGAAAACGCCGAACCGGTACCGAGGAACGCGAGCTTTACGCGATGGTTACCGACGGGTTCAGGTACACGTCCTGAATTGCGTGTAGTAACTCGACTCCCTCCTTCATCGGGCGCTGAAACGACTTCCGGCCGCTGATCAGACCCATGCCGCCGGCGCGCTTGTTGATCACGGCGGTGCGCACAGCCTCTTTCAAGTCTGCCGCGCCGTGTGACTCACCCCCCGAGTTGATGAGGCCCGCTCGTCCCATGTAGTTGTTGATGACCTGATAACGGCACAGGTCGATCGGATGGTCTGAGGTCAATTTTTCGTAAACGAGCGGCGAGGTCTTGCCGAACCCGATGACCTCGAAGCCGCGGTTGGTGTCGGGCAGCTTCTGCTTGATGATGTCGGCCTGGATCGTGACGCCCAGGTGGTTGGCCTGGCCGGTCAGGTCGGCCGCGGTCTCGTAGTTGACTCCGTCCTTCTTGAATGCGTTGTTGCGCACGTAGCACCACAGCACCGTGGCCATGCCGAGCTCGTGGGCCGCGTGAAAGGCGACCGCGATCTCCTGGAGCTGGCGGTCGGACTCGGCCGACCCGAAGTAAACAGTCGCGCCCACCGCCACGGCGCCCATGTCCCATGCCTCTTTCACGGTGCCAAAAAGGATCTGGTCGTAGTGGTTCGGGTAGGTGAGCAGCTCGTTGTGGTTCAGCTTGCAGATGAAGGGGATGCGGTGCGCATAGAGCCTGGCGACCGAACCGAGCACCCCGAACGTCGAGGCGACGGCGTTGCAGTCCGCCTCGATGGCGAGCTCGACGATCTTGCCGCTGTCGAAGTAGATCGGGTTCGGGGCGAAAGACGCGCCTGCAGCGTGCTCGATGCCCTGGTCGACGGGCAGGATGGAGACGTAACCCGTGCCGCCGAGCCGGCCGCGGTCGAGGATCGACTGCAGGCTCCGCAGCACCCGCGTGGGGCGGTCGCTGTCCTTCCAGACCCGCTCGACGAAGTCAGGCCCGGGCAGGTGGAGCTGCTCTTTGGGCACGGTCTGGCACTTGTGCTCGAGCAGGTCTCGGGCGTCCGCCCCGAGCACCTCTTCAAGCTTTTCCAACGTACCCTTTGCGACTGTAGCCATCAATGCCCCTTACACACTTGATCAGCATGCTACGCAGGGACGCGTTGGCGCCCGCGTCACTCTATAGTGCGCCGATATGACTGAGCGGGCCAGCGATCTCCTGAGCGAGCTTGCGGACAGGCTGTCCGACAAGGCATCCGAGAGCGGCCTGGTGGCGGCCGAGTCGGTCCGGGCGATCGAGCCCGAGCTGCTCCGGAGCCACAAGGACGGGTCGGTCGACGAGCTCGTCAAAACGTCGGTCGCCTTCCTGGAGATCCTCTTCCGGTCGCTGCGGCCAGACTCCAAAGTCCCCTGGAACGAGTACTACACCGTGGCCAGGGAGGCTTCGCGTCGCTATGCCGAGAAGGGCGTCCCGCTGGAGTCTCTGATGGAGGGCCTGGCGGTGTTTCGCCGGTCGGTCATCGCCAGGGTGACCGACGAGATCGGCGCCAGCGATTACGCGGACGAGGTGCTGCTCCTGGCCCAGAGCCGCCTGGGGGACGTGATCGAGCACCTCAACTCCAGCTTCATCCGCGGCTACCTCGACTACACGGAGACCCGGCATCGTGCCCGGCAGACCGAGCTCCACGGCCTGTACCACATCGCCAGCGCCCTCGGCCGGTCGCTGGACGTGACCGAGATCGCCGAGGTCGGCCTGCGCGAGACGCTCAAGGTGCTCGGCCTGCAGGCCGGCGCCGTCTGGGTTCGGGAAGGCGCCCGGCTGAAGCTGGCCAAGACGATCGGGATGCAGCCGGGAGAGGAGGAGGAGTTCTCCGAGTCCGGCCGTGGTCATGTCAAGGTGGTCGAGGTGTCGTCCGGACCGGCGGAGTCGCGGGTGGACCGAATCGCCGGCGAGTGGAGCGCGATCCGGGCAGAGCTGCGCACCAAGGGCGTGCTGCTCGGAGCGATGACAGTGGCGACCAGGCTGCCCAGGACCTTTGAGTCAAGCGACCTCGAGTTCGTGGCGGCGGTGGCCGACCAGATCGCGGTCGCGCTCGACCGGGCACGAGAGCACACGCGCGAGGCCAGGACCGACTACCTGACCGGGCTGGCCAACCGGCCCGAGTTCGAGCGCGCCATCGATCGCGCGGTCGCGGCTGCACAGCGGCACAAGCGGCGCCTCGCGTTGATGATGCTCGACCTCGACAACCTCAAAGAGATCAACGACACGATGGGTCACCACGTCGGCGACGAAGCGATTCGCGTGCTCGCGCAGGAGCTTCAGCGAGCAGTGCGTGCGACCGACACGTGCGGTCGGCTCGGGGGCGACGAGTTCGGCGTGGCGATGCCCGACGCCGATGAGCACGACGCGCGCGAGGTGGGCACCCGCGTCCGCCAGTCGCTCGAGGATCTGAACCGCTCGAACAAGGTGCCGGTGCCGGTCGCGTTCAGCCTCGGGATCACCGCCTGGCGACCGGGCATGGACTGGCAGGCGATGTACCAGGTCGCGGACAAGGCCCTTTACGTCGACAAGCGCCGCCGGCAGGCGGGACGCAAGAAGCTCGGCGAGGCAGGCGCCTGACACCAGTCTCGACCGGGGCCCCTTCCGGCAAGATCCTCGACGCCGGTTTCTTCGACCGCGAAACCGTCGCCGTCGCGCGCGACCTGCTGGGCAAGGTGCTGGTCCGCGAGGTGGACGGACGCAAGCTGTGGGGCCGTCTCGTCGAGGTCGAGGCCTACATGGGACCGGACGA
>DASQAU010000086.1:0-11027 GCA_035635595.1 Candidatus Eiseniibacteriota bacterium | reverse complement strand
CGACACCTCCGGCGTGCCTCCCACGTAGATGAGCGCCACCAGCAGGTCGTTCCAGACCCACAGGAACTGGAAGATGACCAGCGAGGCGATGGCGGGCACGGAAAGCGGCATCACGATCCGGAAGAAGACTGTCAGCGTGCCCGCCCCATCGATCTCGGCCGATTCGAACAGGTCGCTCGGAAGGGCGCGAAAGAAGTTGGCCAGGAGGTAGATGGCAAAGGGCAGGCCGTAACCGGTGTGTGCGAGCCAGAGGCCCAGCCAGGGCGGTATGCCCAGGCTGGCCAGGTGATCGGGGGTGATGCCCAACTGGACGAACACCTTGGTCACGGGGATGAAGGTCAGCTGAAGCGGCACGGCGAGGAATCCGACCAGGGACAGGAAGATCCAGTCACGACCCGGAAACTTCATCCACGCGAACGCATAAGCGGCGAACGCGGCGATCGTGATGGGGATGATCGTGGCCGGGATCGAAACCATGAAGCTGTTGAAGAAGCTCGTACCGAGGTTGCTCTGCGACAGCACCGAGGTGTAGTTGTCGAGCGAGAACTTGTACGGAGGCGAGAGCGCCGTCCACCACCCGCTGGTGGCGATGGCGGAGAACGGTCGGAAGGAGCTCACCAGGAGGCCGATGGTGGGCACCATCCAGGCCACCGTGAGGCCGATGATCGAGACGTGCAGAGCAACCCCGGAAAGCCTTTCGGCGAGCCACAATGGCGAGTACCGGACGGCGGTGGATTCCCTCCGTGTTGCCGCGACGCTCATCGCCTTGCCTCCACAGCTCGAAACTGTCGCAGATTGAAAACGAGCACGGGGATCACGGCGACCAACAGGATGATCGCGACCGCGCTCGCCGCTCCGTAGTTGTTCGACTGATACAGCAGGTTGTACATGCGGAAGGCGAGGACGTCGGTGCCGAAGTTGCCGTTGGTCATGACGTAAACCACGTCAAAGGCCTTGAGGGCGAAGATCACCAGCGTTGTGCCGACGACGACGACGGTCGGCATCATCAAGGGAAAGATCACGCGCCGGAAGATCGTTATCTCGCCGGCGCCGTCGACCCGCGCAGCCTCGAGCAGATCACCGGGGATTCCCTTCAACGCCGCCGAGAGGATCACCATCGAGAACCCGGTGATGCCCCAGCCGGCGGCCAAAATCAATGCAAGGTTGTTGACGGTCAGGTCCTGCAGCCAGGCCACCGGATCGTGGTGAAAGAAAGTGACGAGCGCGTTCATGGTGCCCGTCTGGACCTCGCCCGGAGGCTGGTACCAGAACATGAACTTCCAGATCACGCCCAGGGCGACCGACGAGATGGCCATGGGCATGAAGATCAGAGACTTGACGACGCTCTCGTACGGCACGCGGTCGAAAAGGACGGCCAGCAGGAGCCCGAAGGCGAGCGCGAACAGGGTGTAGAAGATCAGCCAGAAAAGGATGTTGTTGCGGATCGCGAGCCATGCGCCGCCGGACGGAAAGTCGGCGAACTGCGTGGCGTAATTCGACAGGCCGACGAAGTTGCCCTGGTTGTCCTGGAAGCTCTGGATCGTGGTTCCGATTGCCGGAGCTCCCAGGAACGCGAAGACGATGATCAGCGCCGGCCCGACCCAGATCCACGGACGGACCTGCGGCCGGTTCTTGTCCGGCAGCCGGCGCACCAGGTACTCGCCGCCCACGATGTAGGCGGCGAGCACCGCGGGCACGCCGAGGATAACGAGCAGGAGCGTTGGTATGTCCGACAGCAGGACGCTGAAGTCCATGCTCTAACTCCTCTCTAATTCCGGATTACTTATATGCCGTGGCTTGAATCTTGTCGAGGTTGGCCAGGATCGTGTTCAACGAGTTCTGGTTGCCGACGAAGTCCAGCACCGCCTTCCAGTACGCGTTCTTCATGTCGGACGGCATCTGGTCGCCCGCGTCGTACTTGGCGATCTTGGTTGCGACCAGGATCTGGGCGGTCTGCTTCGACAGGGCGTCGGGGTACGAGTCGAGGCTCGTCTTGTTGTTAGGCGAGATCTTGCCGCCGCGCTTGACCCAGATCGTCTGGGCGTCGGCGGTGGTCAGGTACTGCATCAGCTTGCGAGCCTGCGGCGTGTCGTGGAACATCGACCACGAGTCTCCGGACACCACATGGGCGCCCGCGTACTGAGGAGTGATGTCAGGCATGGCGAAGAAGTTGAAGTCCGTCCCGGCCTGCAGGCTCGGGTTGGCGCTGGTGAAGAAGCTGGTGATAAAGGACGCCTGGTTGTGCATGTAGCACTTCGGCGGGCTGGCGAACATCGGAGTTCCACCGTCGCCGAAGTTCGTGGCCTGCATGAACTGCTTGCCACCATAGACGTTGCTGTCGTTGGTGCCGAGGACCTGGCCCCACGTCGACCACGCCTTCGTGATCTCGGGCGAGGACCACTTCGTCTTGCCCTGCCACCAGCTGTCGTAGATCGCCGGTCCGGCCTGGCTGAGGACGATCTCCTTGACCCAGTCGCTGCCCGGCCAGCCTGAGGCCGAACCACTCTCGAGCGCGATGCACCACGGGGTAGTCCCGGAGGCCTTGATCTGGTTCTGCAGGTTCAGTAGGTCGTCCCATGACTTCGGGACGTTGTAGCTCTTGGCCTGGAAGTTTTTCGGGTTGTACCAGATGAGACCTTTCAGAGATACCCAGGAATAGATCTGGTACAGCTTGCCGTTGATCGTGCCCAGGTCGATCCAGCTCTGTGAGTAGTTGGACTTCAGACCGGCGACATCGATCTTGTCGTCGAGCGCGACGACCTTGCCGTCCTGGGCGAACTTGGTCAGGAGTGACGGGCTCGGCGCGGCGGCAAGGTCCGGCGGGTTGCCGGCGCTGACGCGGGTGGTGAGGATCGCGTCCTCATCGCGGCTTGCCTCGTACTGAACCTTGATCCCGGTCTGGTCCTCGAAAGGCTTGACGACGGCTAGGAACGAGGCCTGCTCAGCCCCTGACCAGACGGCGATCACCTTGACGGAGCCTGCGCTCTGGGTCGAGCCCGTGCCGCACGCCACGGCGGTGAACACGGCCGCAAGCGACAGGATCAGACTTCGCTTGAACCACAACGAACGCATATTCAAATCCCCCATCGATGCTGAACTGACTGCGCTTCTACCCCGACCTGAAAGACCATTCTATGTTCCTCTCCATATTTAGCAAATTTCGGAATCCGAGTGTTGTTGCCTACGAGCTTCTGCCTGGCACCTCCTTACTACCCCCTGGAGGCGATGTGGACCCGCGGACGACCAGGCTGGTCGCCAGCGGCAAAGGCGATTCGACCGTCTTGCCCTTCATCCGTTGAATCAGCAATCGAGCCGCTAGGCGGCCCTTCTCGACGATGGGCTGCCGGACAGTCGTGAGAGCCGGGTTGGTCCATGCGGCCATCGGCAGGTCGTCATAGCCGACGATCGAAAGGTCGTCCGGGACCTTGAGACCGGCCGTTTGCGCGGCCGCCATCAGGCCGATGGCAGCCATATCGCTCATCGCGAGGACACCGGTCGGCTTGCGTCTTCCTTTGGGCAAACCGTCGAACGCGCGCGCCCCTGCCGTCATGGTCGCGCCTGCCGTCACCGTATGCGGCTCCGGGGCACGCGCACGATCGAGCGCCGCCCGGTAGCCGGCCAAGCGCCGAGCTGCCGTCGGGGTGTGGCCGGCGCGCGCTCGCGTCGGCGGAAGGGCGATGATCGCCAGCTCACGATGGCCAAGGTCGAGCAGGTGCTGCGCTGCCGCCTCGGCGCCGCCCGCGTCATCGACGTTGATGGCGGGGTGCATCGGCGATGCATCGGAGTCGACCAGGATGGTCGGGATGCCGATTCGTTCGAGCATCTCCAGCGCAAGGTCGTCCGGGCTGAGGCCAAGGCTGATGAAGCCGTCCACCGACGCCTGGCGGATCGCTCCTTCGAGCGAACCGTCGAGAGGTGGGACGAGGAGCATCGTGAGGTCGTGCTCCTCGCACAGCTCGCCCATGCCCTGGATCAGCTCGCCCAGGAAAGGGTTGGCGAAAACCACCGACAGGCGCTGGGGGATGAGGACCCCGATGGTCCCGCTGCGCCGCAACGAGAGCGCGCGGGCGGCCGGGTGGGGCGTGTAACCGAGGTTGTGCGCGACGCCGAGCACACGCTCGAGCGTCGCCTGGCCGAGCTTCTCAGGGTTGTTGAAGGCGAAAGAGACAGCGGTCTTGGAGACGCCGGCAGCGCTCGCCACGTCAGCGATGGTGACCCGAGACATCCAGGCTAGACCCACCAGGGAACCCAGTCATGCGCGTCCCCCACTTGCTGAATAAACCGCTTTAGTAAATCGGTTTAGTCGATAGTAGGGCGCTCTTGTCAGGCTGTCAAGGACCAAATTGGCTGGCCTCAGCGCCGAGGCAAAGGTCTATGGAACACTCCGCCGGATGAGTGACACCAGAGGGTTTCCTGAAAGCTTCTTGTTTGGCGCCGCGGTGTCGGCGCACCAGGTCGAGGGCGGCAACACCAACAGCGACTGGTGGTGGTGGGAGCACCTCGAGTCGACGCCATGCCACGAGCCGTCGGGCGACGCCTGCGACTTCTATCACCGGTATCGCGAAGATCTCGCGCTGCTCGCCGGCGCAGGGCTGAACGCCTTCCGTTTCAGCATCGAGTGGGCGCGGATCGAACCCGCTGAGGGTGAGTTCTCCCGAGCGGCGCTCGAGCACTACCGCAGGGTGCTCATGGCTTGTCGCGACCACGCGGTGCTTCCGATAGTCACGTTCCACCACTTCACGCTGCCGAGGTGGCTGCAGGACGCGGGTGGGTTCGCCTCTGATCGATTCCCGGCGCTTTTCGAGCGGTACTGCGACCGCGCCGCGGCGGCCCTCGGTGACCTGATCGGAATCGCGTGCACCATCAATGAGCCGCAGGGGCTCGGCTCGAGCGGCTACCTGCTCGGCATCAACCCACCCGGCCACACCGATGACCGCGACGGCGCCCAACGGGCGGTCGACAACCTGCTGGAGGCACACAGGGTCGGCGCGGCCGCGATCCGGTCACGAGCCCGGATCCCGGTCGGCGTCACGCTCGCACTTCCCGACATTCAGTACGAGGACGGCGCGCAGCCCGGCGCCAGCTCGCTGGAGGTGGAGTCGCGCGTCAACGACTGGTTCCTGGAGCTGGCGCGCAAGGACGACTTCATCGGGGTTCAGACGTACACGCGCTTTCGGATCGGACCCGAGGGGCCCCGCTCGCCCGGCTATGACTGGAGCGACACCACGCGTGATCTGGTGGAGACGGAAGAAACGACGCAGATGGGCTACGAGTACTATCCGCAGGCTCTCGGTGCCGCGATCCGCCGGGCGGCGAAGAGCTGCCCAGGCATCCCGATCCTCGTCACCGAGAGTGGAATCGCCACTGCGCACGACGAACGGCGCATCGCGTTCATGGACGCGGCCCTTCGCGAAGTACAGACATGCCTCGCCGAGGGAATCGACGTGCGCAGCTACCTGTACTGGTCGTGGCTGGACAACTTCGAGTGGGCCTTCGGCTACGCGCCGACATTTGGGCTGGTCGGGGTCGATCGGCAGACATTTGCCCGGCAGCCAAAGCCGAGCGCGGCATGGTTGGGACAGGTGGCGCGGAGCCGGGCCCTGACTTAAACCGCGTTTCCGCGCGGAGTGGGCCTATTTCAGTCGATTGATAAGCGCTTTCCGCGCGGAAACGCGCCTTTTGAGGTTTGAATGACCGGGCGCGGATAATCCACTTCTAGATGCGCCCCCAGGTCGAGACCAATTCCGGTCTGTCGGCAGTGCTCCGCGGCGTGGTCGCCGACCTGCAGCACGCCTCTGGAGCCGACATCGTGTCCATCTTCCTTTACGAGGAAGCCACCCACACCTACTACGCGCCGTTTGCCACGGGCCAGCCGCAGGAGAGCCTCCTCGACTCGCTGGCCGACATGCGCGAGCAGCTGGCGCGCTACCTCGCGGACGCCGACCAGGGCAAGGTGCCCGACGAGCTGGGCGTGCACCAGTACGGGTCCACGGTATGGCTGACGGTTACGCGCCAGCGCCTCGTCGCCAGGAACGCGCCTTCTGAGATCGACAGCACCTTCATCCGCCGCTACCAGGTCCAGTCGACCATCGGCCTGCCGCTGGTGGCCGCCGATCGGCTGCTCGGCCTGGTCTACCTCAACTACAGGTCCCGCGAACATGCGCCCGATGACTCCAAGCTGAGGGAGCTCGAGCGTCGGGCGGCCTCCTCGGCCGCGGTGGTCCAGGCCGTGCTGGCCGGCGCCGAGCGGAGCGCGCTGGAGGGTCTCGCGCGCCTGGCCTCGATGCTGACCGCGCCGGTGGGCGACCCCAAGACGGACGCCAAAGAGCTGCGACGACTTCTGTCGATCGCGCTCGCCGACCTCTTGATGGCGAGCAACCTGGATGGCGCGGCGATCTACCAGTTCGGCCAGCAGCGCACGAGCCTCGACCTCGTGACCGCGCACCTTCGTGTCGCCGCTCCGGTGCGCATCGAGCGGCCCGACCAGTCCATCACGTGGGAGGAAGCGCTCAGCAAATCCGTAGGGGCCGTGACCGCCGACGCGGAGCTGCATCCGGTGGCGACCTATGCGCTCGGGAACCAGGATGAGCCGCACGGATACCTGGTCGTGCTGAGCCGGGACCGACTGGCCACGGTGCGCCGCGCACCGCCCACCGACATGATGCTCAAGGCCGGCGCCGAGCTCATCGGCGGCGCCCTGGCAAGCCAGCGCCTCATCGCGGACCTCGAAAACAGCAACCGCCTGCTGGGCGCGCTTGGCGACATGACGAGTGCGATGCTGCAGCCCGGATCCACACGGCATCAGGTCATCGATGCGGTTGTCGGGCACCTGACGGATGCGGAGGTCCCGGAGTTCGATTTCAACTTCGCGACGGTCTACCTGCTCGAGGATGGAGAGGACCACGGTGTCCTGGTCCGCATGGCCGCCGGCGCTGCGACCGGCGCCGCGATCGACGCGGCCGACATGTCCAGGCCGAGCGGGCCGCGGCACACCCAGGCTCACGCCCGCGTGCCTCGCTGGGCCCTCGAGGAGGACAGGCTTCTCGCGGAGGACGACGTGCTGGTACACGTCGCACGCAGCTGGCAGCCCGCGATCGTCGGACCCATGCCGGCCGGTGACCGGGCCGACGTCATCGCAGGTGGCATACCTGTGCCGGCGACATGGACTGAGGTCCCGGTCGTCCGCGCGGACGGCTCGGTCGTAGGCCAGGTGCTCGCCTGCCTGATCGGCGAGCGGGAGCGGGCCAATCACCCCTACGAAACTCCACCCTTCACCCTGGCCGGCGAGGTGTTCGAGAAGGGCGGGCACAAAGACCTGATCCGCATCTTTCTGCCCTTTGGCACGGACCAGAGCCGCCGGGCAAGCGGAGTGCTCGAGGTCGGCTATCACCGATCTTTTGAGCGGCGACCGGACTGGGGCCAGGTCGAGGCGCTGCGTGCGGCCGCGGCCCAGATCGCGGTCGCGGTCGAGACCGCTCACCTGTACGAAGACGCGCAGCGCCACGCCGAACAGCTCGAGCTCGTCAATGACGTGAGCAAAGCGATTGCCAGCTCGATCGACCTCGACCAGACGCTGAGGCTTGTCGCCCAAAACCTGGCGCGCCTGGTCAACGCATCCGTGTGCCAGATCGCGCTCCTCGAAGAAGATCGTGAGGGTTGGTTCGGCGCCGCCGCGTCCGACAACGAGGACCTGTGGCGGCGACAGCGAGCCGAACGCTCGGAGCCTTCCTTTCTATTTGATGTGCTCGACCGGGGCGAGCCGGTGGTCGTCGACGACACCGCGACCTCGAGCCAGGTCGACCCGGCTTACGTCAAGGCTTTCGGGGTGCGATCGCTCATCGCCCTGCCGCTCGTTGCGGACGGCCAGCCGATCGGTGCAGCCATCCTGGCCGAGCGGGAGCGCCGGCGGACCTTCACGCCGGAGGAGGTGCAGCACGCGCAGGCCCTTGCCCTGCAGGCGGCGGTCGCGATCAAGAACGCGCGCCTCCACGCAATGGCCGAGGAAGAGCGCCACCTGCAGAAGGATTTCGTCCTCGTCGGCTTCGGCCAGTGGGGCCAGAAGGCTTACCAGCACCTCCTCACGCTGAAGCAGTTCTTCAACTTCCGCACCCACGTCGTCGAGCACGAATCACCCGGAGCTCGTGACCGCCTCGGCGTCAAAGAAGAAGAGGTCAAGGCGCATGGCGATTCCTTTTACTGGGACAGCCATGGATCGCCCGCTCACGACAAGCTCGAGACCGAGCTCGAGTCCAGCTCGTACGTGATCACGTACATCGCAACGCCCGCAGCCACGCACCTGCCGACGCTGAAGCTCTACTACGACCTGAGCGACGTGGTCTTGATCGAAAAGCCACTCGGCGCTCCGCCGGAGGAATATCGAGAGTTCCTCGAGGGCGTGTCAGGTGGAGTCGAGATCGTGGCCGCCGACCATTACTACTTCAAGCTCGAGGTCCGTCTCCTGCAGCTTCTGCTCACCGAAGAGCGAACGCTTCGGAACTTCCTCGACAGCGTTGAAGAGATCCGCATCGAAATCCTCGAGGAGCAGCCACTCGTCGGCGCCGCCGCCGACATTGGGGTGATTGCGGATCTCATCCCGCACGCGTTCGCGATCATCTCGCTGCTGACGCCGATCGACCGGATCAAGCTCGACGCCACCTCGCCGCTGATGGTCGGTCGCCATGAAGGACTGACCGGACAGCGCGAGAGCTATGCGCGAATGAACGCGAGCTTCCCCTACCAGGGCCGGCCGGTGAAGCTTGTGATCGACGTCGGCAAGGGAGCCGACAACGCCAAGTGGATCAAGCTGAGCGGTGAGCGGCGCGCCGCCGGCCGAAGCCCTAGCTACAAGTTTGACTTCGGGAAAGGCGAGGCGATCGACGGCACGCAGGCGACAGTGCGCGCGGCGGTCCGGAGGATTCGCGAGCCGGGTGTGCCCGACAACGCGCACCTCAACATGCTGCGGCACGTGATCGAGAAGCGGCACCCGGCGGTGGGCATTCTCTCGATCCGTGAGGCGATCAGGGCCAACCAGCGCGTGCGCGAGCTGGAGGCGAAGGCGGTCGAACTGCTTGCGCGTGGAGAGTGGACCGGCTATGCAGTGGGCACGCGACCCGCTTTCGAGGCAGGCGCGCAACAGCCCGCGCAGCAAGCGATCGGCACCACGAGCTGAGCGGCGCAAGCATCGTCGACCGCGTGATCGTGAAGCACGATCGCTTCTTTGCGGTCTCGGCGCGCGATGGCTCGATGCGCGCGCCCGCCGACCTCGGTGACGGCGTTTGGTTCGGCGACACGCGGATCCTGTCGGAGTTCCGCGTGCTCATCGGGGGCGCAGAACCTGTGCCGGTCGATGTGCACCTGGACGACGGCCAAGCTTCATTCGAGCTCACCGCCGGCGATCTTCGCGTGACGCGAATTCGCTACATGGATGGCGGTCTGCGCGAGAAGATCACCGTCGCCAACCCCGGGCCAGGCACGATGGAGGAAGACGTCGAGCTTGTCTTCGCCGCCGATTTCGCCGCCATGCTGGCGATCCGGGGAAACGTCCCCGTGCTGCCGCCGCCAGTCCCGGCACCGGCCATGGACACGCCCGACGGTTTGCTCATCACCCGCCATGACTGGCCGGGGCAGTCAGCGATGGTCATCGTGCGACCCGCTGGTTTCAAGCGGCGCACGAGGCTGGGCCCTGGCAAAGAGCTGACTCTCTTCGTCGACGTCATACCGGGAGCCATCGGGGCGACCGTCACCGACTTCGACGACGGACTCGTCCGCACAAAGGACGCGTACACGCGATGGCGTACGGCATCCGCCTCGATCCGCACCGACAACCCCGAGGTCAACGAGCTCCTGGAGCGCAGCCTCACCGACCTCCGCATGCTTTGCGATCGCTATCCGACCGGCCTTTATCCCACCGGAGGCCTGCCCTGGTACGCGGTGCCGTTCGGCCGCGATCAGCTGATCGCTTCCATGATGATGCTGCCCGCCAACCCGGAGATCGCGCGCGGGGTCCTGCGTTATCTCGCTGCCAGGCAAGGCCGGCGTAACGATCCCGGCACGGAAGAGCAGCCCGGAAAGATCCTGCATGAGGTCCGCACCGGCGAGGTGGTCGACCGCGGGCTGTGGCCGCATCACCTGTTCGGCACGATCGATGCCACTCCGCTTTTTCTGTGCGCCCTTGCTGAAACTGTCGACTGGACGGGCGACGAATCCCTCCTCGATGAGCTGTGGACCAACGCCGAGGCCGCCATCGAGTGGTGCGCGAGTTACGGCGACGTGGACGAGGACGGCTACATCGAGTACCGCGGCGGGCGCGCGCGCAACCAGGGTTGGAAGGACTCAGACGACTCGCTGACTCATGTCGACGGCACGGTTCCGCCGCCTCCGTCCGCGCTGTGCGAAGTCCAGGCGTACCTGTATCGCGGTTTGCTGGGCATGTCGCGCAAACGCCCTGAGCTGAAGGAACGAGCAGAAGCGCTTCGGCGGCGCTTTGACAGCGACTTCTGGATGACCGACCAGAAGTTTGTCGCGCAGGCGCTCGATGGATCGAAACGCCGAGTCGAGGCCATCACTTCGAACCCGGGCCACTGCCTGTGGAGCGGAATACTGCCCCCGGAGCGCGCCGCGAGCGTCGCGGACCGCCTTGTGTCGCCGGAGCTGTTCAACGGCTGGGGGATCAGGACACTTTCGACGCGAGCTATCAACTACGACCCCACCAGCTATCACAACGGCTCGGTCTGGCCGTTCGACACCGCCTTCGGCGCTGCTGGATTGCGGCGGTCAGGATTCAACCCACAGGCCGAGACGGTTGCGCGCTCGCTCTTGGAAGCGGGGCTGGCCGTGCAGCTGCGCCGGCTGCCAGAGCTGTGGTGCGGCGATGACCGCGTGCCCGGTCGGCCGCCCGTCGATTATCCGAACACCTGCAGCCCGCAATCGTGGTCTGCGGCGTCGGCCTACATGCTGATGACCACGCTGTTGGGCCTCCAGGCCGACGCGGCTCGTGGAGTCCTGCACATCGCGCCGCTGGAGACTCC
>DASQAU010000085.1:0-5205 GCA_035635595.1 Candidatus Eiseniibacteriota bacterium | reverse complement strand
TACCCGTGGGCGGTGCTGCTGCGCCAGCTCAAGTGGTTCGGCCTGATCGAGATGCTCGTCTTCATGGGCATCCTGCTCGTCGCGCTGGCGCATATCTGGCGCAAGGGAGGCCTGGATTGGGAATAGAAGACCTCGCCGAATCCCTCGGCCAGAACATCCTCACGACCACCCTCGGCAAGGTGGTCGGCTGGGGCCGCGGCAACTCGGTGTGGCCCGCGCAGTTCGGGCTCGCGTGCTGCGCCATCGAGATGATCGCGACCGCAACCGCCGGCGTGGACATCGCCCGGTTCGGCTCGGAGGCGTTCCGTGCCTCGCCGCGTCAGTCCGACCTCATGATCGTTTCGGGCCGCGTCTCGCAGAAGATGGCGCCGGTCCTGCGCGTCGTCTACGACCAGATGCCTGAGCCGAAGTGGGTCATCTCCATGGGCGCTTGCGCCTCGACCGGAGGCGTGTTCAACAACTACGCGCTCCTGCAGGGCGTGGACAAGATCGTGCCGGTCGACGTCTATATCCCCGGCTGCCCTCCGCGGCCCGAGGACCTGCTGAACGCGCTGATGATCCTGCAGGAGAGGATCAAGGCCCAGGGAATCCTCCCCCGGCAGTGATTGCCGAGAACCTCATAGTCGAGCGTGGCGTCAGCGCGGGGGACGCGTGGGTCGCGGTCGAGCCCACGAACATCAAAACAGCACTCCAGTCGCTCAAAGACGACGGCTTCCGGTTGCTCGTCTTCCTGACCTGCGTCGACCACCTCGTGGACACCTCCCGGCAGTGGCCGGCCCGATACGAGCTCGTCTACGAGCTGCGCGACCTCGAGACGAAAGAACAGATTCGCGTCCGCGCATTCGTCGATGGCGACCCGCCGCACATCGACTCGGTGCACGAGCTCTTTCCACCTGCCAACTGGGAGGAGCGTGAGACCTACGACATGTTCGGAGTCGTCTTCAACGGACACCCGGACCTGACGCGCATCCTGATGCCCGACGACTGGGTCGGTCACCCGCTCCGACGCGACTATCCCGTCGGAGGCGAGGTCGTGGAGTTCTCCGAAGAGCACCAGGTCTGGCAGACCGCCCCCGAGGACGCGTGAGCACTCTTCAAGGTGTGACGATCACCAAGACCGGCGAGCAGGGCGCCTTCGGCGGCGAGCTGCTCACTGTCAACTTCGGCCCCCATCACCCGTCCACGCACGGCGTGCTTCGACTGATCGTCGACCTCGACGGCGAGCAGGTGCGCAGCGTCAAGCCGGTCATCGGCTACCTCCACACCGGGATCGAGAAGCAGATGGAAGCGCTGCGCTGGCAGCAGGGCGTCGTAGTCACGGACCGCCACGACTACCTCTCTCCTCCCATCAACAACCTGGCCTACGCGCTGGCGGTGGAAAAGCTGATGGGCGTCGAGGTTCCGCCGCGGGCGCAGGTCCTACGCGTGATCATGTCGGAGCTGACGCGCCTGTCTTCCCACCTCGTGTGGATGGGGACCAGCGGCCTCGAGCTCGGCGCGATGTCCATGCTCATGTACTGCTTTCGCGAGCGGGACACCATCCTCGACATGAACGAGGAGATCTCAGGTTTCCGGATGCACACCTCGTACATCCGCCCTGGAGGCGTGATGGCCGACGCCACGCCGCGCTTCCTCGAAATGCTGGACGACTTCATCAACAAGATGCCGGGGCACATCGACGAGTACGAGGACCTGCTGACCATGAACCCGATCTGGCGCTCGCGCACGATCGGCATCGGGCGGCTTTCACCGGAAGACGCCAAGGTGTTGGGCGCGACCGGCCCGATGATCCGCGGCTCGGGCATCGCGTGGGACCTGCGCAAGTCGATGCCCTACTCGGGCTACGAGAACTACGACTTCGAGGTCGCCGTCTCCGACGACTGCGACTGCTACGGGCGTTATCTCGTGCGGATCAAGGAGATGCGCGAGGCGGTCAAGATCCTGCGCCAGGCGCTGGACAGGCTGCCCGATGGGCCGGTCAACGTCGACGACCGCAAGATGCTGCCCCCTCCGCGCGAAGAGCTGGAGACCTCGATGGAAGCGGTGATCCACCACTTCAAGCTCTTCACCGAGGGGTACTCCGTGCCGCCGGGCGATGTGTACATCGCGGTCGAGTCGGGTCGCGGAGAGAATGGTTGTTACGTCGTCAGCGATGGCACGCACAAGCCGCGCCGGGTCAAGTTTCGCTCCGCCTCGTTCGTCAACCTGCAGGCGCTCGAGCGGATGGCGCTCAACCACATGGTCGCGGACATGATCGCGATCATCGGCACCGCGGACACGGTGCTCGGAGACGTGGATAGGTGAGCGTGCTGTCTCCTCACCTGGTTGACGAGATCAAGGCGCTCCCCGCGCGTTATCCGCAGCCCCGGTCGGCGGTGATGCCGGCGCTCGACCTCGCTCAAGAGGAGCTCGGCTACCTGACGCCCGAGGCGATGAGCGAGGTGGCCGTCGCCCTTCAGCTCGACCCGGGTTATGTCGAGGGCGTCGCCACCTTTTACACGCTGTTCCACCTCTCGCCGATCGGCAAGCACCGCTTTTACGTGTGCACCAACCTCAGCTGCATGCTGCGTGGCGCCGGCGACATCGTGGATCACGTGAAGGGCGCGATCGGCGTGAAGGAGGCCGGCGAGGTCTCGTCCGACGGCCTGTTCAGCTTCGAGGAGGTCGAGTGCCTCGGGGCATGCGAGTTCGCGCCGATGATGCGGCTCGATCACACGTATCACTACGACCTGACGGCCGAAAAGATCGACGCCATGGTTGCAGAGCGACGGAATCGCCCTCTCCACATTCGGGGAGAGGGTCAGGGTGAGGGGCTAAAGCCCGCAAAGCCGAGGAAGAAGAAGAGTGGCTGAGCTTCGCGGGTCTTTTGGCGATGCGCCTAACCACGTCTTGACGCGCTGGTTTGGCACGCCTGACCTCCACAAGCTCTCGGTCTACGAGTCCACGGCCGGCGGGTACACCGCGCTCCGCAAGGCCCTGCTCGAGATGCCGCCGGCTGACATCGTCGGCGAGGTCAAGAAATCGGGCTTGCGCGGGCGCGGCGGCGCCGGCTTTGCCACGGGCACCAAGTGGAGCTTCATCAACCGCGACGCGCCGGGACCGAAGTACGTGGTTGTGAATGCGGACGAGTCCGAGCCCGGGACCACGAAGGACCGCTACATCATCGAGAACTCACCCCACATGTTCCTGGAGGGGGTGATGATCGCCGCTTACGCGATCGGCGCCAACCAGGCCTGGATCTACATCCGCGGCGAGTACGACGCGCCTTACCGGATGCTGGTCGAAGCCATCGCAGAAGCGCGCGACAAGGGATACCTCGGACCGAAGCCGATGGGCAAGGACTACCCGCTCGACATCCAGCTCTACCGGGGACACGGCGCCTACATCTGCGGTGAGGAGACGGCGCTGCTGGAATCGCTCGAAGGAAAGCGCGCCCAACCGCGCTCCCGGCCTCCCTTCCCCGCGGTCAAGGGCGCGTGGGGCCGCCCGACCTTGCTGAACAACGTGGAGACCCTCGCCACCGTGCCATGGATCGTCCAAAACGGCGGCGCCGCGTACGCCAAGTTCGGGACGGAGAAGTCGCCGGGCACACGTCTCCTATCGGTGAGCGGCAACGTGCGCAAGCCGGGGGTCTACGAGGTCGAGCTCGGCAAGTCCTTCCGCCACGTGATCATGGAGCTCGCCGGCGGCCCGCCGGAGGGTCGCAAGGTAAAGGTGTTCTGGCCCGGCGGCTCGTCGGCGCCGGTGCTGCCCGAAAGCATGCTCGACACCAACACCGACATGGAGGCCCTGGCCGCCGCCCGCTCGATGGGCGGGTCAGGTGGAGTGATCGTGATGGACGACTCGCACTGCGTCGTTCGAGCGGCCTACCGCCTCCTGCAGTTTTATGCACACGAGTCGTGCGGAAAGTGCACGCCCTGCCGCGTCGGCGGCAACTGGGCGGTCCGAACGTACGAGCGCATCCTGGCCAACGAGGGCTCGGCGGTCGAGCTCGGCATACTCGAGCGCGTCGCGGACGGCCTTCAGAATGGGCGCTGCCTGTGTGGTCTTGGCGACGCGGCCGGCTGGGTCATCGACTCGACCTTCAGGCATTTCCGCGATGAGTACGAGGACCACGCTCTGAGACACACCTGCAATGTCGGAGCCGTACTCGCGAATGCCTGACGTAAACCTGACCATCGACGGGCACAGGATCACGGTCCCGGCCGGGACGCTGATCGTCGAGGCAGCCAAGACCGTCGGGATCGAGATTCCCGTCTTCTGCTACCACCACAAGCTCGACCCGGTCGGCGCTTGCCGGCTGTGCCTGGTCGATTTCACACCAGGGCCGCCGCGGCCTCAGACCGCATGCACCACGCCCGTGGCGGAAGGCATGGTCGTGCGCACGCAGAGCGCGATGGCGGTGCAGGCGCGCGCCGACATCCTCGAGTTCGAGCTCGTCAACCACCCGCTCGACTGCCCCGTCTGCGACAAGGGCGGCGAGTGCCCGCTGCAGGACTTCACGTTCCGCCACGGTTATCCGACGAGCCGGATCGACGGGCCGCGCCTGCATTTCAAGAAGCCGATCCCGCTCTCCCAGAACATCGCGCTCGACCGCGAGCGCTGTGTCCTCTGCTATCGCTGCACGCGCTACTACGACGAGATCGCTTGGGAGCAGGAGCTGACCGTCGGGCAGCGCGGCGTGCAGTCCTACATCACCAGCCAGTTCGATCAGCCGCTGCAGTCGATCTTCAGCGGCAACATCATCGACCTCTGCCCCGTCGGCGCCCTCACGTCGCGGGTATGGCGCTTCGAGTCGCGACCTTGGGACATGACCCACAGCGAGAGCGTGTGCTCGAAATGCGCGGTTGGCTGCAACGTGACGATGTGGCAGCGCCGCGGCCAGCTGGTGCGCGTCACCTCACGCGAGAACGATGACATTGACGAGGGCTGGATCTGCGACCGCGGCCGGTTCGACTACACCGACGTCAACGACCCCTCGCGACTCCGCACTCCGGTGGTCCGCGGCGCGAGGGCGACGTGGGCCAACGCGCTGGCGGCCGTCGCCGATGGGATCACGGGCAGGGGCGCCAGGCTCGGCCTGTCGCTGCCCGCGGACCTGACCAACGAGGAGGCATTCCTCTTCCGCCGCATGCTCGACGGGCCGCTGAAGGGAGCCAAGGTGAAGATGCACGGCCGCACAGCGATCCCGTCGCCTGCCGGCCC
>DASQAU010000084.1:0-10693 GCA_035635595.1 Candidatus Eiseniibacteriota bacterium | reverse complement strand
GCCCTGGCCGGGATCGCCATCGGTGCGGCGGCTTTCGGAGTGCCATTTTTCGCCGCTGGCGGCCTCAAGATCGTCTACGACCTCGCCCTGTTCAAGGCCTTTGGAAACCGCCGGGCCGAGCACGAGCGCTAGGCTCCTGCCCATGCCCGAGGACCTGAGCTCAATCGAGGGAGCGGAGCTGGACCGGCGCGTCGCGGCTGTTCGCGAAAAGATGCGGCCCCTGGAACAGGGTCTGGCGGCGCTGCGCGCTGAGCGCGACGTTCTGCTGACGGAGATCCGGCGGCGCGAGCGGAGCGCTCAACGGACATCTCGAGCGGACCTCAAGGCCGCCATGAGGGAGGGCCAGTTCCCCACGGTGGCCGACCTCGTCGCCGGCAGCGAGGCGGGCTCGCTGGACGACTACGTCTTCAACCTGAAGACGGGAGGGGAGGTCAAGATCGGCTTCCCGGGCGCGCGGACCCAGAGCCTGACCTTCACCGATGGCGCGAAAACCGCCCAGGCAGACGACCTGGCCCAGGCCGCCGAGCTCTACGCGGCGGGCTGGGAGCTCGGCAGCCCCGGCCGGCCTGGCGTCAGGGTCCACTTCCCAGGGACCCGTCAAGAGCGCTTGGTCCCGGCAAACGAGGTGTATGCTCGCCCCGGCGACCGCGGGGAGAGGTGAGGCCGTTTAAGGATGGATGAGAGTGAAATTGCCCCGCGTTCATCGAAGTGCCGAGCCGCTCGGCTCTGATCGAGCCTGAATGATCGCCGTCGAGCGCCCTGAAGAGGCGCCTGCGCTCGCGGAGCCTGTTTCCCATTCGACGCTCTCTTTGGTGGTCGTTCGCCCCGGTCGGGTGCGCCTGGGCCGCCGAGCATCCGCTCTTGGGCTGATGGCCGCCCTGCTGGCCGCCCTGGCCGGCAGCGCCGGAGTCCTCGATACGGGGATCGCCCTCGGAACGCAGGGCCGCGCGGCTGCGCTTCACCAGCGCTGGGCTGCGATGCGGGCCGATGGCATCCCGGATGCCGACCTGGCGGCGCTGGAGCAGGAATGGACTTTCAACCAGGGTGCGAAGCTGCTGAACGTGGGGGCGGGCTTCTGGCAGCCAGGGGCCAGCTCGATCGTGGACCGCTGGCAGGTCGAAACCGATGCGATCTGGGCGCGCGACATGAGGCTTTACCGGGCGGGCGCGGTGGCGGCCGACCAGAACCTGCACTCGGTGCTGGTCACCGAGTCGAGGATTCAAGCAAAGGCCCGGTCCGACGCGCTCGCCGCGGCGACCACCCCGGGCGATTTCGCCGGGCTGCTGGCGGACTGGTCCCTGGAAGCAAAGCTCGTACCTGTCGACCGGAGAATTGCGACCGCGACGGGCACGATTGCGAGCCAGGCGCTGCAGGCCAAAAACCTCGGCATCCGCAGCGACCCTTCCGGCGATCTGCTCGCGCGCTCCGACAAGTACAGCCAGCTGGACTCAAGCCAAAGGATGGCCCGAGCCGAGCTGCTCACTCGCAGCCTGCTCGTCGGGGGTAAAGACCTCCGGGGCAGGATCGATGCGGCGACGGTCACGCAGCAAGCTTTCAAGCACACCGCCGACCAGATCTACATCGCGAGCCTGTACGGGATCGACCTGTCGAGCTACCAGGGCCGCATCGACACAAATCGTGTTGCCTTCGCCGCCGCCGGCACGGTGGTGGAGTTCAACCGCATCACCGGGGACCTGAACCAGATCTCATCCACCGCCGACAGCGCGATCTATGCGGCGCTCAACTCGACGCACATCATCTCGGGTGTCTCGTTCATCTATCAGAACCACCCGCTGAGCTGCGAGGAGGCCGCGACCTCGATGGCTATGACTCACCAGGGCATCTACGTGAGCCAGGACCAGATACTGGCCGAGCTCGGGGCGGACCGGCGCCCGATGTACGTCGATTCGTCCGGAAGAGTTCGGTGGGGGAACCCATACCTGACCTTTGTCGGCAACGTCAACGGAAGCGAGAGCAATTACACCGGGTTTGGCACCTTCTATCCGCCGCTGGTGCGGATCGCGAAGGCCCATGGAGCGAAGATCCTCGCGTACGGGTCGATGTCAGCCGATACGGTCTACGCGCGCGTGATCGCGGGCCATCCTGTGGTCGCGTTTGCGACGTGGGACTGGGCCTGGCACCCGCGCCGCGACTACCTGAGCTTCGACGGCCAGTGGATCCCGTGGATCGGGCCTTATCACGCGTCGCACGTCTACACGGTGGTCGGGGTCAGCCCCAGCTCGGTGCTGATCAACGACCCGATCCGCGGCCAGTACTGGATCAGCAAGGGCGCGTTCCAGGCGGGCTACTCGGACTTCAACGAAGCCATTGTGTTTGCGTAACCTCTAGAGCAGTTCCAGCTGCCCCTCCGGCCCTGCGGGCCACCTCCCCGGCGAGCGGGGAGGGAGACAGCTCACATCGACTAGCTGTTCGTGGTCGGAGCCAGGACGACGAAGACCCGTCCGCTGTTGAGGTTCGGGTACGCCTGGTCGAGGTCGTCGATCGCGTGCATCAGCTGGTCATAGCTGATGACGACGCCATGGCCTTTGGTCAGGCCTGGGTCGTTGAGGATGTACTGGTCCGACTGGTTGTAGCCCACCACCGCAAGGAAGTGCGAGACGGAATAGCCAGTCTGCTCGAAGTGGGTGCGGTACCCGGGGTAGTTGGGGTTGCCCAGTCCATGTGTGCGGACGCCCACCATCAGGGGCCGGCCCAACGCAAGCTGCTGCTTCATGTTCAGGCGGTCTGAGGGCAGGATCTTGTAAGCCCAGCCCATGTTTTTCTGGGCGACCTCACCCACCTGCTGGCTGGTCAGGTCAACCGTCGGCTTCCACGACGTGATCTGGTTGATGGCCGCGTCCGCGGTCCGAGGATCGATCAGCGCGCCTGAGTGGTCGCCCCGCAAGTAGCGGTCGACCATGAGCAAGGTGGCCTCCTCGCACGTGTGCTGCCGGTCCGCCCAGTTGTTCAGCGGCGCCTGCGACGTGAACGGGACCGGGAGGATGACCGCCGTCGGCAGGTTCACGGGCACCACGTCCGGGGCCGTTGTGTCGAGGTTGATGGGGACGAGGTCGGGCGTGACGTAAGTGATCTGTGGCCCCGCGCCGAAGAAGGCGAAGTAGACGCCGGCGCCCACGCCTACGGTCGCCACCAGGCCGAGGCCGAGCAGCCATTTGAGGGCTCCCAGCATCGCTAGCTAGAACCGTCCAGGGTGACAAAAGGTAATGCAGAGGGGCGGGGCAATCTGGTTTCCATGAGTGGGGAGCGTGCGCAGTTTACATCGCTAAACCCGCACAAGTAGGCGCTCGATGCTCGGCGTTTCAGTAGCGACTGAGGGATGGCGGTGGTTCGACGAAGCCAAGCATCGGAGGGTAGAGGCAGGTGGGGGTTCTAGTCCGGCGCGAACGCATTCGGCCGGCGCCAAGGCTCCACTGGTTGGGCATCGGGATCGCCGTCAGCGCCGCTCTGGTGCTCGGGAGCGCCTCAGGCGTCATGGCCCGCCACTATCTGAACCAGCGCGTGGCCGCCGCGCCCCTTCCCGGGGTGACCACTGTGCACGCGCAGCCCCTCCCGGTCGAGGTGGGGCCTGGCACGATGCCGACTCCGACGCCGCTGCCGAGCCAGGTGCTGCTGCAGGTGCCGTTCACCACGCAAGCGCCGCTCAACAACTGGGCGCAGCACCAGGAGAGCTGCGAGGCCGCGACGCTGACCATGCTCGTCTCGTACTGGCAGCACAGCTCCGCGGTGGTGATCGACCCGCGTGCCGCGGATGCCTCGATCAACCAGATCGATCAGTGGAAGTCCCAGCCGGACCTGAACGTCACGATGATGGGCGACCTGGCGGAGCAGCGTTTCGGCTACGCCTACCGCCTCGTGCCCAACGATCCCAAGGTGATCGCCGAGCAGCTGTCGGCCGGCCGGCCGCTCATCGCGGAGGTGCGCACCCACGCCCTCGGCAACCCGCGCTACCCGGGCTACAGCAACCACTACGAGCAGAACGGTTACTCGGTGCCGCATTTCATCCTGATCATCGGCTACGACAGCACCGGCGTCTGGCTGAACGATCCAGGCATCTCGTGGGGCCGGGGCTACCACATCAGCTACGCGCAGCTGGCCCACGCAATCGACTCCCTCGACCAGCATCACCCGGCGCTCAACCAGGGCCAGGTGCTTCTGCTCCTCGCGCCTGAAAAGCCAGTCAAGGTGCGTCCCGGAAACATCTAGAGCCGCGCCTCTAGGATTGTCGCCGTGAGCGACCAGGTTGCCGGCGCCGCGGCCGAGCTCGGCAGTCGCGCCGTCAGCAACGCGCTCTTCATCCTCGGCGCCCGCGTCGTGTCTCGACTGATATCGCTGGTCGTTGTCGTCGTCCTGGCGAATGCGCTCGGAGACTCCAACTACGGTCGCTACACGACGCTGATCGCTTACCTGGCGCTGGTGTCGGTGGTCGCGGACCTCGGCTTCAACCCGCTCTACACACGCGAGGCGGCGCGCAACCGGAAGGAGCTGGGCGACTACCTCGGGACACTTCTTGTGCTGAAGCTTGCGCTCGGAGTCGCCGCGAGCGTGATCCTCGCCATAGCTTTGGTCTTCGGCGCAGGGCTCAGCTCCTTGATCGTGCCAGGCGCCGCGCTCCTGATCGCCACCGCGTTCGCCAACCTGCTGCGCAACACCTTCTACGCGGTCGGCCGTGCGGAGTTCGACGCGGTCGCGATCATCGCCGAGATCTCAATCCAGGGCGGCCTGATTTTCTACGGCGCCCGAAACAACGCTGGCGTGGACTTTTATGTCTGGGCTTACGTCGCGTCTTTCGTCTTCACCATCGTCTACTCGCTCGTCGTCATCCGTGTCTTCCGTCTGGGACAGGTGCGCCTCGGCTTCGACGTCAACCTCGTGCGCCGCTGGTTTCCGTTAGCGCTGCCTTTCGCCTTCACGTTCTTTCTCACCAATCTCTATTTCCGAGCCGACGTGCCGATCCTCCAGCACTATCGGTCTTTCGCCGAAGTCGGCTGGTATACGTTCGCGTACAAGCCGTTCGAGGCGCTGCAGTTCATTCCACTGGCGATCCAGGTGGTGGTTTATCCGCTGCTCGGTGTCTACTTCATCGCTGACGTCTCACGACTGAAGCTGGCTTACGCACGCTTCTTCAAGGTCCTGCTGCTCCTGGGCTGGCCGCTGACCGTGGGGACGTTCGTTCTTGTGCATCCCATCGGACGCCTGTTCCGGTTGTTTACACAATCCGAGGCGTCGCTCCGCATTCTCGCCATCGCGATCGTCTTTCTCTTCGTGAACTCGGCCTTTTACGCGATGCTCAACGCGACCAACCGGCAGCACATGAACGCGTGGGCTACCGGATTGGCAGCCGGGATCAACATCGTCCTCAACCTGATCTTCATCCCCTTCTATGGCTACCTCGCCTCCAGCGCGACCACGGTGGTGACCGAAGCCGCGCTGTGTGTGTTCGGATGGTGGTTCATCCAGCGCAGCCGGCCCGAGCTGCGCCTGCCTGTGGTCGGCCTCAGCTGGCGCATCCTGCTCGCCGGAGCTGTGATGGGCGTGGTGCTCTACCCGCTCAGCCGCTTCTCGATCTTCATCAGCCTGCCCGCCGGTGGAATCGCGTACCTGGTCGCCATCTACCTGATTCGGGCAATCGACCCTGAGGAGTGGCGGCTGGCGCGCCAGGGGTTGCTCTCGCGCCTGAGGCCGAACCGAGCCGCGTAACCGGCCGGGGCCGTCAGCCGTTGGTAGGTTTGAGAAAACGTAGAATCTACGCGCCCTCAAACATGGCTCGAAACGCACCTGAGAAGATCAAAACCAAGGGGGGGCACAACCCTCGAGCTCGCATCCATGCGACGTGGTCGCCGATCGGGCAGAAGATGCGCCGCACGGCCACGGTGCGTGGCCTGGGCGCCGTCCTGGCCGTCCTGCTGGTGATCGGCTTCGCAGCCGACGCCTACGCGCAGTCCTTCTTCGACAGCCTGCCCTCGATCCATGGCCTCGACAGCGCCACCTTCGCCGGCGACACGATCATCACCGACCGCAACGGTTTTCAGCTGGCGGACGTCGGCAATCACGGCGACCACCGCCTGGCCGTGAAGCTCAAGGACGTTGCTCCGATCATGATCCAGGCGACTATCGCGATCGAGGACAAGGGTTTTTACACGAACCCTGGATTTGATTTCGGGGGCATCCTCCGGGCGGTCTACGACAACCTGAAAGCCGGCCACATCGTCGGCGGCGGCAGCACCATCACCCAGCAACTTGCCAAGCAGCAGTTCCTGACACCTGAGCAGACGGTCAGCCGCAAGATCAAGGAGCTGGCTCTTGCCTACGAGCTGGCCCAGACCTACAGCAAAGACCAGATCATGGAGCTCTACCTCAACAAGAGCTTTTACGGGTCGCAGTCATACGGGGTCGAGGCCGCGGCCTCAAGCTACTTTCACATTCCAGCCTCCAAGCTCGACCTTGCGCAGGCGGCCGTGATCGCCGGCCTGCCCCAGGCGCCGACCGAGTGGAACCCGGTCCTGCATCCCGACGCCGCCAAGCAGCGCCAGACCGAGGTGCTGCAGGCGATGGTGCGCGCGAACTTCATCTCCCAAGAGGACATGGACAAGGCCGTGGCCGAAAAGCTCGTGTACCAGGCGCCGGTCAACAGCTTCCTCGCGCCCCACTTCGTCGACTATGTGCTGGCCGAGCTCCGCCAGCTTGGCTTCAAGCCTGGAGTCCAGCAGCTCAACGTGAAGACGACGCTTGACTGGGGCAAGCAGCAGATCGGCCAGTCCATCGTGGAGAGCAACCTGGCGGCGAACCTGTGGCGCGACCGCCGAGGCCAGCTGTCGTCAGGACTTGTCGCGGAGGACCCGAAGACCGGCGAGATCCTCGTCATGATCGGATCGCCGAACTACAACGCAAACGGCGGCCAGATCAACTACACGACCATCCCCCGCAACATGGGCTCGTCCATGAAGCCGTACACGTACGGCGCGGTGATCAATGCGCGCGCGGCGACCGTCGACACGCCTGTGTACGACGGCCCGAGCCCTCTGGTCTATAAGGATGCGTACGCCACCACGAACATCTACAACTACGACGGCAAGACCCACGGCGTGCTGCCCTTGAAGAAGGCGATGGGCAACTCGCTGAACATCGCGGCGGTGAAGGTGGAGCTCTCGATTGGAGTGCCCGCCGTCCTTTCTTATATGCGGAACATCGGGATCAACCCAAGGATCCCTGTACCGAACGCCAACGGCCAGTACAGGATCGGCAACCTGGATGAATACGGCCCGTCCCTCACCCTCGGCGGCTACCCGATCACCTTGCTCGAGCATGTGGGCGGCCTCGCGACCTATGCGGACATGGGCATCTACCACACGCCGGAAGCCATCCTGTCGGTGAGGGATTCGCATGGCGCGCCGCTTTACACGACCCATGAGAACCAGCGAGCTCGGCTCGCGCTCGACCCGTCGGTCGCGTTCATCATGGCCCAGATCATGGCCGACGACCAGAACCGGTGCATGATCTTCGGCTGCAACAGCGCGCTCCACTGGTCCGACCGGACCGTTGCCGCCAAGACCGGAACCACCGACAACTTCAAGGACGCCGTGACGATCGCCTTCACCCCGGACCTGGCCGTGGCGCTCTGGGTCGGTGACATCCTCAGCAACGCATACACGATGGTCAACAACTCCGACGGAATCTTCGTCGCCTCGCCTGCGGTGCACTCGTTTGTCTCGCAGGCCTTGGCCGGTGTGCCGGGCAACCGCTGGTACACGCCGCCGCCGGGAGTGGTCGCCGGCGCGAACAACAGCTGGTTCCTGGCCGACACTCGAAGCGTCGCCAAGCTGCCCGGCGACAACCCGCCGAGCCCTACGCCCACGCCGATCAACTACACGGTCCCACCTGATCCAGGCACCGGCCCGGTCGTCGCGAGCCCATCGCCGAGCCCGCCCCCGGTGGTTGATCAATATGGCTGCGTCTTTCCGCTGGTCGGGCCGAAACCGTGCCATTAGGTGAAGCCAAGTAGGGCCTGACGCAGGCGTCAGTAGACTTTCTCTGATGCCCGCTGCGCTCTCCGTGGTCACGGAGCAACTACCCAAGAGCCAGGTGGGCATGACCATCGAGGTCCCGACCGAGCTTGTCGATGCGACCTATGAGCGGGTGCTGAACCGGCTCGTTTCCCGCGCCAGGATCGAGGGCTTTCGTCCCGGGCGCGCACCGCGAGCGCTGGTCGAGGCCCGACTCGGTCCCGCCGTCGTGCGTGAGGAGGTCGTCGAGGCGATGGTCCCCGAGGTGATGCGCCAGGCCCTCGAGGAAAAGTCGATCGACCCGATCGACAACCCCGACGTCGAGATCCTCGAGCTCGAGCGCGGCCGCCCGGCAAGACTGAAAGCGACGATCAGCGTCATGCCCGAGGTGACTCTTGCGGACGTCACGACGCTTCATCCTGACCTTCACGGTCACGACGTCACCGAAGAGATGCTGGAGCGCCGCCTCGAAGACGTGCGCCAGCCGATGGCGGAGATCACGCCCGTCGAGCGCGAGGCGAGGCTGGGCGACATCGCCATCATCGACGTCGAGGTCACGGTGGACGGCGAGGTCATCGAATCGGAGACGCAGACGGCAATGGAGGCCGAGCTCAGAGAAGGGGTCCTTCTTCCCGAGCTCCTTGCCGTCTTGCCTGGAACTTTTGTGGACGAGACCCGGGAGGCGAAGGTCACCTTCCCTGAGACGTACTCGGATCAAAAGCTCGCCGGCAAGAACGCGACGATCCGGGTGACCCTGCGCGGGGTCAAGGAGAAGGTCCTCCCGCCGCTTGATGACGCCCTGGCCAAGATCCTCAGCAGCGGAGTGCACGATACGGTCGAGTCATATCGCGAGTCGGTCCGCCAGGAGCTGGAGGAGTCTGTTCGAGCGATGGAGAAGCTCGAGCGCGAGCAGGAAGTCGTTCGGGCGTTGGTCGAGGCATCCTCGGTTGAGGTGCCCCAGACCCTGGTCGACCGCGAATTGACCAGCCAGCTGGAATCCATGGAACGGACCCTGAACCGTCAGGGACTGAAGCTCGAACGCTACCTCGAATACGTGGGCAAGACGCTCGACCAGTGGATGGCCGAACAGCGGCCGGACGCCGAGGCCAGGCTGAAGGTGGACCTGGTGCTCGCTGAGTTCGCCAAGCGGGAGAACCTCGAGCCGTCCGACGAGGATGTGATCAAGTACCTGGACGAGCAGGCGACCCAGGACGCAGAGCTGAAGGGGCAGGTCGTGGAGCTCAAGAAGAGTCCAAGCGCGAGGCGCTACTTCGCCAGCCGGCTTCGCCGGGCAAGAGTCCTGGAGCGGCTGCTCGAGATATCTGGCGCAAGGACTTGACGGAACCCGAGGACGCCCTGTCTAGAATGACGTTGTGCGGGACATGAGACTGATACAGCAGCCGGCCGGCTACCTCGTACCGATGGTGGTCGAGAACACGGGCCGCGGAGAGCGCGCGTTCGACATCTACTCGCGGCTCCTGAAAGAGCGCATCGTCTTCATCGGAACGCCGATCGACGACCAGGTCGCAAACCTCGTCGTGGCGCAGCTGCTGTTCTTGCAGTCGGAGGACCCTGACAAGGAGATCGCCCTCTACATCAACAGCCCTGGCGGCCAGGTGACGGCGGGCCTCGCGATCTACGACACCATGCAGTACATCCGCCCGCCGGTCTCGACGATCTGCATCGGCATGGCGTACTCGATGGCCGCGGTGCTGCTCGCGGGCGGCGCGCATGGACAGCGATACGCGCTGCCGCACGCGAACATCCTCATCCACCAGCCGTGGGGCGGCATGCAGGGGCAGGCCACCGACATCCAGATCCACGCCAAGGAGATCCTGCGCACGCGGGAGCAGCTGAACCAGATCCTGGCGAACCACACGCACCAGAAGATCGAGAAGGTGACCCTGGATACCGAGCGCGACTACTTCCTGACCTCGGAGGCGGCGAAGGAGTACGGGCTCATCGATGACATCATCCTCAGCCCCCCCAAGCCGGGTGACAAAGAAACGGCCAAGGACAAGGCCGGCGAGAAGGAAAAGGAGAAGGTCGCCGCAGGATGATCTTCCGACGCAAGAGCAAGAGCGGCGAGGTCAAGAGGCACCGGCCGAAATGCTCTTTTTGCGGGAAGCTCCAGGGCGAGCGCGGAGTCAGGCTCGTCGCCGGCTCGGGCGTTTTCATCTGCAGCGAGTGCATCAGCCTTGCCAACGAGATTCTGTGGGGCCATAATCCCCCGGCGCCAGCCTCTTCGTAATGGATACTGCTAGGGACCTGTGAACGAACGAGAAGACCGCCGCCGCTACACGCGCTGCTCTTTCTGCGGAAAGGGGCAGGACCAGGTGCGTAAGCTGGTCGCCGGCCCAGGCGTCTTCATCTGCGACCAGTGCATCGACCTCTGCCAGGAGGTCCTCGAGGACGACAACCGTTCGGCGGGCCAGAAGAAGCAGAAGACCGGCTTCATCCCCAACCCCAAGACCATCTGCGCCGCGCTGGACCAGTACGTGATCGGGCAGGACCGCGCGAAGAAGGTCTTGTCGGTGCAGGTGTACAACCACTACAAGCGAATCTCCGCTTCGAAGTCAGTCGGCGACGTCGAGCTCACCAAGTCGAACGTGCTGCTCGTCGGACCGACCGGCTGCGGAAAGACCTACCTCGCTCAGACGCTGGCGAAGATC
>DASQAU010000083.1:0-24799 GCA_035635595.1 Candidatus Eiseniibacteriota bacterium | reverse complement strand
GGATTGCGATCGACGATGATCGTCGGCACGCCGAGCTGGCGCAACCGCGCGCCGAGAGCGATGCCACCCTGCCCGCCGCCAACGATGACCACGTATGGCTGCGTGACGCGACCGAGGTCTTCGGCTTCGCGGCGGCGCTGCTCGAGCCAGGTCTGCCGATTGCGGACGGCGCCGTGCTCGGTTCCCATGGGTCGCCGGTCACGCTTCGGCTCCTCATGGCCCTTAAGATCGTTCAGAGTCGTCAGCAGCGTCCACGCTTTGCCGTCTCTGAGCCGGATATGACCGATGCCTTGGCCGACCGAGGTCTCGAACTTGATCCAGCTCTCGGTTGGCCCGCCCGCCTCGCCCAACTCGTCGGTGACGGAGAAACCGATGGGCTGAACCCGCTCGAGCGTTTGACCGAGCATGTGGCGTACACCTTCGACACCTTCCACGGTGACGATGTTCCAGGTGAAAGCAACCAGGTCGCGCCAGTAGCAATCATCGACGAACAGGCCCGCTGCAGCATCGATGTCCTGGACAGATAGGGCCTTCTCGAACTCTCCCAGCCATTTGGTCACCGCAGTCTCTGTTGCCGAGGTGTCGACCGGTCGATCTGTGCTGGTCTCGGTCAATGAGGCGCTCCAGTTGATGGGTTTTGGAGGTTCGGTAGGCGGCCCGAACCCGGTAAGTATCTCACGCGTCAGACGTGCGGGTTTAGAGTTCCCAGTGGCAAACAAACGTTGATCGACCGGAGGGATGGGATGGAGAAGCGATTCGTCGGCAAGGTCGCGTTTGTGACTGGCGCTACCACCGGTATAGGCCAGGCGACAGCAATCAGGTTGGCCAGCGAAGGTGCCGTGGTTGGGGTCAATCAACGCCAATCTGATGATCCGACTGAGACGCTGCGTCGCATAAAGGATGCGGGGGGCGAAGCGTTTCCCGTCGTGGCTGACGTGCGCGATCCGGCCCAGGTCGTGGCAATGGTGCGGGAGGTCGCGAGGCGCGGCGGTCGTCTCGACTACGTCGTATCCAACGCCGGGATCAACCCTTTTATGAAGTGGGACGAGACGTCGGTCGAGGACTTCGACACGCTCTCCGAGACCAATTTTCGGGGCACTTGGCTCGTTTGCACCGAAGGCGCGAAGCAGATGATCAAGGAGGGTCACGGCGGGGCGATTTGTTGCACCAGCTCCCTCTCGGCCCACGTCGGGTCGCCTTCACAGGTTGCTTATTGCGGCACCAAGGCCGGGGTGAGCATGCTCGCGAAGGCTTTGGGAGCAGTGCTCGGCGAGCACGGCATCCGTGTGAACGCTGTCGAACCAGGTGCCATCGACACGCCGATGGCGGCCTCACTGCTGCAAGACCCGGAGGCCCTCAAGTACTACGAAGACCGAATCGCTCTACACCGCGTCGGCAAACCAGAAGAGATGGCGAGCGTGATTGCATTTCTCTTGAGCGACGACGCCAGCTACCTGACGTGTACGACTGTGCTTGCCGACGCCGGCTTCATCGTGAACGCGGAACTATGAGCGACAAGCGACTAGATGGCAAAGTCGCGATTGTGACCGGTTCCTCCAGAGGAATCGGCAAGGCAATCGCGGAGAGTTTCGCCGCTGAGGGAGCGAAGGTGACTGTCAACTGGGTCGGCAGCGAGCGCGAGGCGCAGGGTGTGGTCGACTCGATCAAACGCGGCGGGGGCGATGCGCTGTCGGTGCGGGCTGACGTCTCGAAGTCCGCCGACGTCAAGCGCCTGGTCAGCGCAACGATTGATCGCTTCGGGCGGATCGACATCCTGGTCAACAACGCCGGGGTCATGGTCGCCAAGTCCGTCCTCGAGACGACCGAGGACGACTGGGACCGCACGATCGACGTCAACCTGAAGGGCGCCTACCTCTGCTCTAAGGAGGTGGCTCCGATAATGCTTCGCCAGGAGGCGGGCAAGATCATCATGATGTCGTCCAACTCGGGCCTCTATCACCCCTCGGCGATGCGGTTCACCGAGTACGTGACCTCGAAGGCCGGCATGAACGGCCTGACCAAGGCCCTGGCGCTCGCCCTCGGTCCTCACATCACAGTCAACGCGATCTGCCCTGGATGGATCAAGACGGACATGATTGCGGATACCGATCCGGAGGTCGAGCAAAGGATCCTCGCCGAGACGGCGCTACGGAGGTGGGGCACCACCGACGACATAGCCGGCGCGGCTGTGTTTCTCGCCTCGAAGGAGGCGGATTTCATCACCGGCGAACTGCTGATCGTCGCCGGCGGCCGGGGGATGCACTAAGAGCCGGCCAGCTGCGCGATCGTGGCGAACCGCTTCGGATCGAGGGCTGCGCGCCCCACGAAGAGCCCGTCCACGCCGTCCTCGCGAAGGATTGGACCGGCCGTGAACGGATCGACGCTGCCCCCGTAGATTACCCGCGCACCCAGCTCGTGGAGCCCGAGATGAACGGCCCCGACATGGGCGGGGTCCGCGGCGGCGGCGCCCTCGCCGATTGCCCAGACGGGCTCGTAGGCGATGACGACGCGAGCTCGATCGTGCTCGGGCACCATGCTCATGCCCGCCCGCGCCTGCCGGAGCACGTGATCGAGCGCCGCGTCCAGGCTGCCCGGCCTGGGTTCTCCGACACACATGATCGGGGTCATGTGGTGACGCAGGACTTGGCGCACCTTGTTCGCGACCAGCTCGTTGGACTCGGCATGATCGCGCCTGCGCTCGGAGTGCCCGACCTCAACAAACGTGCATCCGAGGTCGGCAAGCATGGGCGCCGAAATGTCGCCGGTGTGCGCGCCGGCGTCCTCCGCGTGCACATCCTGCGCACCCCACGCAACGTTGCTGTCACGAAGGCGATCGCGTGCGACCCATATCGACGTGAAAGGCGGGAGCACGAAGAGCTCGCAGGAGGCCAGCGGCGCGACCATCGGACGCAGCGCGTCGAAGTAGGTCGCCGCCTCGCTCGAGGTGAAGTTCATCTTCAGGCTCGTGCCGATGAGTGGGCGCACCGATCAGTCCGCCGAAGCGGCGAGAGCACCCAGAATCATTGCGAAGGAGCTCGCGCCGGGGTCCGCCAGACCGCGGCTTCTTTCTCCGAGACGGCTCGCACGACCTACAGAAGCGATCATCGCGGCAGTCGACGCCGCCCCTTCGCGTGCAGCCGCCGCAGCGGCATCCAGAGCGTCATCGAGGCCTGTGCCGGCGGCGCTCGCCTGTCGGAGGGCGGCGATGGCCGGGTCGAGCGCGTCCAGGATGGTCTTGTCGCCCGGCTTGGCCTGTCCCAGTCCGGAGATCGCTGACTCCGCAGCCTCGGCGCAGGCAAGGACCTGGGGCACCGTCAGCGTCTCGTTCGCCGGTGATGAGCGCAGCATGCCGGCGATCGCCAGCAGCCCCGACGCGTAGATGGGGCCGATCGCACCGCCAACAGAGCCGATGGCCATGGCGAGCTCGGTCACGAGTTGGTCCGCGGACGCATCTTGAGATGCGGCGAGCGTCTGGCGCACAGCCCGCGCCGCGAGGGCCATCGTGACTCCGTGATCGCCGTCCCCTGCCGCGGCATCGAGCCGGCAGAGCTCGTCGCGCGAGGTTTCGACTGCTTCAGCCGCGGCCATCACTCTGGCTCTCAGCGCCCGGCTGGTCACGTGGTGAATCTGACCGTGCTCGCCGGCGCGTCGAGAAAGGAGAGCAGCTCGTCGTCGAGCAAGGTCACCGTGAGCGATGCGCCGGCCATCTCGAGCGAGGTGATGAATTCGCCAACGTAGCTCCGGACCACTGTCAAGCCGCTCGCCTCTAATGCGCGCCGCGCGCCCCGGTAGAAGATGTACTGATCCAGGTAGGCTGTCGCCCCCAGCCCATTCACCAGTAGGGCGACCTCGCCACGGCCTCTGTCGCCGATGTCGCCGACGATCGCATCGACGAGGATGCGCGCCACCTCGTCCGCGGGCTGCAACGGCCCGCGCTTGATCCCCGGCTCGCCATGAACGCCCATGCCGATCTCCATCTCATCGTCCGCAAGCTCGAAGGTCGGCCGGCCGGACCCTGGGACCTCGCAAGCCGACAGGGCCACACCCATGCTGCGCGTGGCGGCGTTGGCCTTGACCGCGATGCGCTCCACCTCGTCCAGGGACAGGCGTTGCTCCGCGGCTGCGCCGGCACACTTGAACACGATGATGTCACCGGCGATACCGCGTCGCTTGGTTGTCTCGCTCTTCGCCGCGGAGGCCACGTCGTCGGTCACGCGAATCTCCCTGACCTCGATCCCCTGCGCGCTCGCCAGCTGGGCCGCCAACCCGAAGTTCATCACATCGCCGGCATAGTTCCCGTACCCCATGAGCACGCCCCGGCCGTGGTTGGCTGCGCGAATGGCGGCGAGGACGACGTTCGGGGGCGGCGAGGCGAAGATGTTGCCGCATGCCGCGGCGTCCGCGATGCCGGTGCCGACGTACCCGCCGAACGCGGGCTCGTGGCCCGAGCCGCCACCGACAACGAGGCCGACCTTGCCAGCGCTGGGGTTTCGCCTGACGATCACCCTCGGCTCGGCGAACGCGACGATGTCCGCGTGCGCCGCAACGAATCCTTCGAGCGCCTCGTCGACGGCGTCGAAGGGGTCGTTGATGAGCTTTTTGAAGCCGGCCGCGGTCACCTGGATGTCGGCTTTCGCGGTTTGCGTCCCAGCTCGTGCTCGGCCTGTTCGATCTTGCCCACCTTCCTCGCCGACGCCCCGCCGCCGAACTCGGACTTGAGCCAGATCCCGACGAGGGTCGTCGCCAGCTCGGGCGCCACCACCCGCGCACCAAGAGCAAGCACCTGGGTGTTGTTGGAGGTCCTGGCCTTGGCGGCCGAATAGGCGTCATGGGCAACGGACGCGTAGACGCCAGGCACCTTGTTGGCGGTGATCGCCATGCCAATGCCGGTCCCGCACACGAGGATCGCCCGATCATGGTCTCCGCGCGCCACCGCTTTGGCGACGAGCAGGGCAACGTCGGGATAATCGACCGGGTCGGGCGACTCGCAGCCGTAGTCGGTCACCTCGTGCCCTTCCGCCTCGAGGTATTTCTTGACCTCCTCCTTGAGGTGAAAGCCGGCGTCGTCGCTGCCGACCGCGATCGCTTTAGTCACAGGCGCTGATTGTGCATTCGATTGCCAACTTACTTGGTGTTGATCTAGGTTAGCCGCAACGTCCGGACCAGGAAGGAGAGCAGATGAAGCACGGGATCAACCTGTATCTGTGGGCCGACGACATGCACGATGGCCTCATGCCGGTGCTCGAGAAGCTGAAGCGAATCGGCTACGACGGCGTCGAGGTCCCGATCTTCGACCTCGACCAGGCAAAGTGGAAGCTGTGGGCCCAGCGCCTCGACGACATTGGGCTCGAGCGGACCGCCAACACGGTGATTGCTCCCGAGCACAACCCCATCAGCGCTGACCGCGCGATCCGTGAGGCGGCCTACCAGCACATGCAGGCGGTGGTCGAATGCTGCGCGACGGTCGGTTCGTCGATCCTGTGCGGCCCGCATCAGGTCGCCCTCGGTGTGTTCACCGGGCGCGGCGCCACGGACGACGAGTGGAAGCGAAGCGTCGAGCACCTCCGTCGCGTGGCCGAGTACGCCGCCCACTCAGGGGTTGTGCTCGCAGAGGAGGTTGTCAACCGTTTCGAGCTTTACCACGTGAACACGCTCGACCAGGGGATCCGCCTGGTCGACGAGGTTGGGCATCCGAACTGTCGGCTTCATCTCGACACTTTCCACGCGCACATCGAGGAGAAGAACACCGCCGACGCGATCCGTCGTGCAGGCGACCGGATTGCGCACGTCCACATCTCCGAGAACGATCGTGGTGTGCCGGGGACGGGCAGCGTGTTGTGGGACTCCACCTTCGAAGCTCTCCGCGACATCGGCTACGACGACTGGCTCACTGTCGAGGCCTTCGGCAACTCACTTCCGAATCTCGCCGCGGCCACCAAGATCTGGCGACCACTGTTCGAAAGCGAGGAGCAGCTTGCCGTCGATGCGCATGCTTTCTTAAGTGCCAAGCTAGCGCAGCTTTAACCGTCCAGATTGCGGGTCGAGCTTGCCTTGACATTGCCCTTCGGCCAATACAAAATGGCTCCACGATCGTGCCGGGCCTGCAAGATTGTGCCGACCCTCCGATCTCCGTCTTCGCTTGGTTGGTGTAGAAGTCGGCTGCGGCCGGCGGAGGTACGAGAGTCTGATGCCGGAACCCGACGGTGACGCCAAGAACTTCTTCGCCGACGTGCCGCCGCCGAGCCAGGGTTTCTTTCTGAAGGGATCGGGCTCGCTCGACTGGGGCATGAGCAACCGGCTCGCCAGGGTGTTCCGTCCCGACACGGGCCGGACCGTAATGCTGGCCATCGACCACGGCTACTTCCAGGGGCCGACCACGGGGCTGGAGCGCATCGACCTGAGCATTCTTCCGCTGGTGCCGCTCGCCGACGCTCTTATGTGCACACGAGGCATCCTGCGTTCAACTGTTCCACCGAGCTCCCGTACGCCGGTGGTGCTCCGCGCCAGTGGCGGACCGAGCATTCTCAAAGAGCTCTCCGACGAGCAAATCGCTATCGACATCGAAGACGCGGCGCGACTGAACGTCGCCGCACTGGCGGTTCAGGTTTTCATTGGCGGTGAGCACGAGACTCAATCGGTACACAACATGACCCGACTGGTCGATCTCGGCCTTCGCTTTGGGATCCCTGTGATGGGGGTTACAGCTGTCGGCAAGCAACTGACGCGTGACGCCAAGTACATTCGCCTGGCGTGCCGTATCTGCGCCGAGCTTGGCGCCCAGTTTGTCAAGACCTACTACGTGGACGAAGGATTCGACAGCGTGACCGCATCGTGTCCCGTCCCGATCGTCATGGCCGGAGGCAAGAAGCTGCCGGAGCTTGATGCCCTGACGATGGCCTACCGCGCCGTCAACGAAGGGGCATCGGGAGTCGACATGGGCAGGAACATCTTCCAGAGCGACAAGCCGATGGGGATGATGCGCGCCGTCACCGCCGTCGTGCACGATGGAAAATCGCCCGAGGAGGCACTGGATATCTATCGATCTTCCAATGAGACTCAGGTTGGGCAGAGCTCCCGGCACTGACACGCTGCTGAGCATCGGCATCACAACGGCCGACTGGATGCGAATGGGTGATGAGCTCGGACGCCTCGAAGCAGCGGGCGCCGATTTTGTGCACATCGACGTCATGGATGGCTGTTTCTGTCCCCAGCTCACGGTGGGTCCACCAGTGATCGGGGCACTCCACACAAAGCTCAAGAAGGACGTCCACTTGATGGTCGAAGAACCACTGGAGAAGGTTCGTGCCTACGTCGACGCCGGCGCCGACGTGTTGACGTTTCACGTCGAGGCGACGCGGCAGCCCCACAGAATCCTGCAGGCGCTCGGTTCCAGCGTCATCCGAGGCATCGCGCTCAATCCAGGAACCGTGGTGGCCGCCGTGGAGCCGCTGCTCGACGATGTCGAGCTCGTGTTGATCCTGGCGGTGAACCCGGGTTTGGGCGGCCAGCGGTTTGCGCCTGGCACTGAGGGCCGGCTCGCTGCAGTCAGGACCTTGATCGACCGCAGCGGTCGCAATGTGATGCTGGGCGTGGACGGGGGCGTGACACGCGAAAACGTCAGTTCCATCGCCGCCATGGGGGTGGACCTCATCGTGGCCGGGAGCGCTGTGTTCGACGGGGGAGATGCCGAAGCCAATCTGAGGCAGCTGCGCGCCGGCGCCGGTAGGGCTGTGGCATGAAGGCATCCGGAACGCCCGGTTCAGGTACGAACGCCCTCTTCGCAGGGGCCTTGGACGAGATCAGCGGAGTGCTCGAGGCAGGCGCAGCGGCTGACGTGGACAGGCTCTGCGACGAATTGCTGAAAGCCCGCCGGATTGCGTGCTACGGCGTCGGGCGCGAAGGGCTCATGATGCGCGCGCTGTGCATGCGGCTGATGCACCTCGGCCTCGATGCGCACATGGTCGGCGACATGACCACGCCGCCAGTCGGCGCCGGCGATCTGCTGGTGGTCAGTGCCGGACCGGGTTCGTTCTCGACCGTGAAGGCGCTGTTGGGAGTGGCCCGCGCGGCAGGCGCCCGCACTACCGCCGTGACCGCGCAGCCGCTGGGCGAGGTCCCAAGCGCGGCCGACACCGTGATCCATCTTCGCGCTCAGACGATGGCCGACGACAAAGGAGGACGCAGCGTGCTCCCGATGGGCAGCCTCTACGAGGCGGCGATGCTCATCTTCTTCGACATCGTCTCCATCGTGCTGCGGGAGCGCACAGACCAAACCATGGAAGGAATGCGTGGCCGGCATACGAACCTCGAATAGGTCGGCGAAGGCCCTCAGCGGTCCCACCATGGACCAGCTCGTGGATATCGCGACCCGGTTCTATCTCACTGGTCAGAGCCAGATCGAGATCGCGCGCAGCGTCGGTCTGGATGCGTCGACGGTATCGCGCTACCTGAAGAAGGCGCGTGACGAGGGGGTCGTCCGGGTCGAGATCCAGCGGCCGCGCAGCCTCCACGGCGACCTCGCATTGGAGTTGGCAGAGGGCTTCCACCTGAAGCGCGCGCTGGTGGTTGCGGGTGAAACGGGTCAGGGCGCTGCCGAGGCCGTCGCCCGGGCGGCCGCGGACTACGTCAACAGCCAACTGCTCAACGGCATGCATTTGGGCCTGTCGTGGGGGCGCATGCTGTCGGCGGCGATCCACATGCTGCCGCCCGGAACCGTGTCCAACCTCGACGTCTCGCTTCTTCACGGCGGGGTGGGCAGCGCGGGCGCGGGCATCCAGGGTGTAGAGCTGGCCCGCCATATCGCCTCGCTCCATCCCCACAGCCAGGTGCACTACCTTCACGCGCCAGTGCTCGTGGATTCACCGGACATCAAGGACGCGATGCTCCGGGACGGTTCCATACGCTCGGCGCTCGAGTCTGCAGCGTCGAGGGAGATGGCGCTGGTGGGCATCGGCACCCTGGACGAGAGCGCGCCATTGATCCGCTTCGGCCACATCTCACCGCGAGACCGTCGGCGCCTGCTGGCGGCAGGCGCGATCGGGGACATGTGCACGCGCTTCTTCACCCCGGAGGGGGAGCCCGTCCACGTGCTCGACGACCGGCTGATCGCGATCGAATGGGAGGAGCTGAAGCGGATTCCGCTCGTCGTCGCAATGGCCGCCGGCCTCGACAAGCGCGATGCGATCCTGGGCGCGCTGCGCACGGGGTGCATGAACGTCCTGATCACGGACGAGACCACCGCGCGCGCTGTGCTGAAGGCGGCCAAGCGCGACTGAATGTCGCGCCCCTTGACAAAACCCCCGGCACCCGCATACTGCTCCACGATCGTGGTGTCGCTGCAAGATCATGCAGCGTTCGCATCTGGCAGCTCAGTTTGGAGGGGAAAGGCGTAATGGCGAATCCGACTCAACTAGAGGTGCCCATCGAAACGGGGCTGAAGCGGGATTCCCTTGGATTGCTAGGCGCGACCATGCAGGCGATCACCCACATCGCGCCCGCCATCGCGGCGCTGTTTTTTACTCAATTCATCGTGTCGCTGGCCGGCGTGACGGCGCCGCTCGCCTACATCATCGCCGTCGTCGTTGTCCTCATGCTCGGTAATACGCTGGTCCAGTTCTCCAAGCACCTACCGTCCGCGGGTGGCTATTACACGTACGTCAGCCGCGCCTTGGGCCCGCGCTTCGGCTTCATCACATCCTGGATGTACATCCTCTACTCGCCCCTGTCGGGCGGCGCCATCTATGGGTTCTTCGGCTTCATCCTCGCCGGCGAGCTGAAGTCCAACTACAACATCGACCTGCCCTGGCTGTGGTGGGTCTTCATCGTCGTCGGGGCGCCCCTCATCGCCTTCCTGCAGTATCGGGGTATCGAGATCTCGGCTCGCGCCTTGGTCATCACGGGCGGCCTCGAGATGGTGATCGTGCTTTCCCTCGCCCTCACCGGATTCTTCAATCCGGGCCCAGGCGGCTTCTCGTTCGCAGTCTTCAACCCCGGAAACATCCCCGCCCTATCGGGATTCGCGCTGGCGATCGTGCTCGGGGTTCAGGGCCTGACCGGTTGGGAGGCCGCAGCGCCGCTCGCTGAGGAAACAAAGGACCCCAAGCGCAACACGCCGCGATCCGTGATGCTCTCGATCATCATTCTCGGTGCGTTCCTCGTGTTCACGTTCTGGGGCATCATCACTGGGTTTGGCGTGAACAACATTGACGCGATCGTCAAGTCCGCGGAACTGCCCGGCCTTGCGCTCGCACACAAGGACTGGGGACCGGTGTGGTGGTTCATCCTCGTCGCATTTGCGTCCTCGGTGTTCGCCGTGTGCCTCGCCACCGCGAACGTCGGGACCCGGATGTGGTACGGAATGGGCCGCAGCGGTTCCTTCCCGCGCTGGTTCTCAAAGGTCTCGAGGTACAAGACGCCGGTCAACGCGATCATCGCCCAGATGTGCCTCGCGTTGGGAAGCGGCCTGCTGGGTGGGTTGCTGTGGGGCTCCCAGACGGCTTTCTTCTTCATCGACGGTTTGATCCTGGTCCTTGGCGTCGCCTTCGTCTACGTGGTCGCCAACATCGCGGTGACCTTCTACTACCTGAGGGAGCGCCGCAGCGAGTTCAACGTGCTTCTGCACCTTGTCTTTCCGGTCGTGTCAACGCTTGTACTGCTGTTCGCCATCCTCGTGTCGTTCCAGCCGGTCTGCCAGAACTACGGGACCTGCCCAGTCGAGCCGTACTCGTACGCTCCTCTGGTCGACGGCCTGTGGCTCCTGATTGGCGTAGGCGTGCTTCTCTACTACAACTCGCAGAAGCGGGAAGACTGGATTCGAAACGCCGGCGCGGCCCTGGGCGAAAGCGAGGCAGAACTGGCGAAGGCGACGAGCTAAGCAGGATCAGGGGCATTAGCCAGGGGTACAGAAAGGGAGGGGTGTAATGCCTCCGGTTCGCGGTAAGGCGATGACCCGGCGCGATCTGATGCGCCGGGTCGGTCGCCTCGATCAGGTCGCCGGCGTCCGGCTCGTGACGCTTGGCGACGGCATCGAGCGCGGCGTGCGTGTGCTCGAGTTCCGGACCGGCACAGGTTATGCCTTCGACGTGCTCGTCGATCGGTCGCTGGACGTGGGTCGCTGCGAGCTCAACGGTCGTGCTCTAGCCTGGCTTTCTCCGACGGGAGTCGTCGGGCCGTGGTTCGCCGAACCGATGGGATTGGGATGGTTCCGAAGCTGGGGTGGCGGGATGATGGTCACATGCGGCCTTGACCACACCCTGTTGGGCGGCGTCGACGACGCGTCCAATTTCCACCAGCTCGTCAGGCCGACCGAGGAGTACGGGCTGCACGGAAGGATAGGTTTCATGCCCGCCCGCCTGACGGGTTACGGGGAGCGCTGGGACGGTGATGAATGCGTGCTCTGGGCCGAAGGAGTCGTCCGCCAGGCGGCGGTTTTCGGCGAGTCGATGGAGCTCCACCGCCGCATCGAAGCCCGCGTTGGCGAGAGCCGTTTCACGGTCCACGACGAGGTCGTCAACGCCGGCTTCGATCCAGCCACCCACATGTTCCTGTACCACGTGAATGTCGGCTGGCCGGTGGTGGATGAGGGCTCCGAGTACTTGATCCCGGCGCCCGCGGGCATTCCCGTTGCGGAATACCCGACCCACGACTACAGGCAGCTCACCGGACCAAATAAGGGCTTCCCGGAAGAGTGCTACGAGCACGCTGCGATCGCCGATGCCGCCGGAATGGTGCCTGTCGGCGTCGTCAATCGCCGCCTCGGCCTGGGGGCTTATCAGGTCTACCGCAAGGACCAGTTCCCCTTCCACACGATGTGGCGGATGCTCGGCGAAGGAATCTACGGAGTGGCGATGGAGCCGACCACGAACCGGGACGCGGGGCGTTTCGATGCCCGCGAGCGGGGTGAGCTGGCGTACCTGGCGCCGGGAGAGGCGCGGACCTATGACATCGAGATCGGCGCTCTCGACGGCACAGTGGCTATCGATGCCTTCGCAGCGCGTGTCGGCGCTCTCACTGGCAAGGCGGCTCACCATGCCTGAGCTCGCGCCCGCGGCGGGAACGATCCAGGAGACCCGCGACCGGGTGAAGCGAGCCTACGGCTCGGCCGTCGGGCGGCGCCGGCGCGACCTCGTGACCCCGGCGCTCATCCTGGACCTGCCCGCGGCCCGCCGCAACATCGACAAGATGGCTGAGCGGTTGAAGACGATGTCTGCCGGGATCCGCCCGCACATCAAGGTTCACAAGAGCCCCGAGCTGGCTCGGATGCAGGTGGACGCCGGTGCGATCGGCATCTCGACCGCGACCGTGTGGGAAGCGATCGTGATGGTCCGCTGCGGCCTCGACAGCATCTTCATCGTCAACACGATCGCCGGCCGCGAAAAGCTGGCCGCCCTGGCCGAGATCGCCCGCGACGCTGACGTCATGGTCGCTGTCGACGATGCGCAGAACGCGGCTGACATCGCCGCCGCAGCCCGGGCCGCCCACAGCACTGTCGGAGTCTTGATCGAAATCGACACGGGGATGGATCGCGCCGGCGTGGACACGCCCGAACAGGCCGTGGATCTCGCTCGCCGGCTCGCCCGGCTGGACGGCCTAAAGCTTCAGGGCGTGACCGGCTACGAAGGCCATTGCTCACTGACCCCTGAGCGCGACCTTCGGGCACAACGCCAGCGGACGGCGATGAGCCTACTGGTTGACACGGCGGAACAGATCCGGGCGGCTGGCCTGCCATGCCCGATCGTCTCAGCCGGCGGCACCGCCACGTGGGATTGGACGGCCAACACCCCCGGCGTCACGGAGATCCAGGCGGGCTCGTACGTGGTCATGGACAACTTCCACTTCCCGATGGCCGGCGACTTCGAGCATGCGCTCACCGTGATGGCGACCGTCATCAGCCGGCCGCCGGATCGCGTGATCGTAGACGCCGGCAACAAGTCGCTGGGGGCGCCGGCCCTCACCAGCATGCGCGGCCACGACCTGACCGCCATGCGTTTCGACGAGGAGCACGCCATTTTCGTCGCCAATGCCGACTATCCGCTCCACGTCGGCGACGTGGTCGAGCTGGTGCCTGGATACGCACCCGGAACGGTCAACTGGTACGACGCCTATCACGTTGTCGACGGTGACCGAGTGGTCGACATCTGGCCTGTCATCCCGCGGGGCCCGGGCCACGGGGGCTTGATCGCATGAGGTTTGAAGGGAAGGGGGTTGTCGTCAGCGGGGCCGCGCAGGGGATCGGGCGCGCCGTCGCTATGGCATTCGCGGCGGAGGGCGCCGGGGTCGTCCTGCTCGACAACGAGGCCGACGTGCTCGCGGCGACGGCCGATTCGATCCGCGCCACCGGCGCCAGGGTGGAGGCGGTCGCCGGCGACGTCAGCCGGCGGGACGATGTCCGGAAAGCGGTCGAGCTGGCGGTGGAGCGGTTCGGCCATCTCGACGCCGCCGTCCAGGTCGCCGGCATCGCGGACTTCCTCCCTTTCCTGGATGTGACTGACGAGAGCTGGGAGAGGATCCTCGGCGTCAATCTCAAAGGCACGTGGTATCTCGTCCAGGAGGCGGGGCGGGCGATGGTCAACGCCGGCACGCGAGGCGCAATCGTGGTCACGTCCTCTACGAATGCATTCCAGCCGGAGGCCGGAGGCCTTTGCTACAACACGTCGAAGTCGGGACAGGTCGCGGTCATGCACACCGCTGCGCTGGAGCTCTCGCGCCACGGCATCCGCGTCAACGCCATCGCACCGGGAATCATCAACACGCGGCTCTCGTGGTTTGTGATCAACAACCCGGAGCAGTCGCGCGTCTTCCTCGACCGGATCCCGTTGGGCCGGTTCGCCGAGCCCGAGGAGATGGCGAAGCCGATCCTGTGGATGTGCTCCGACGACGCGTCGTATCTGTCCGGGCACCTGATGGTGGTCGATGGCGCGATGACGGCGGGACTCCCCGAGCCGGGCGAGATGGACACACCCCTCCCCGGCGCAATCCGCTGACGGTCACAGCGAGGAGGCGAAGGCGATGACGAAGACGAAGCAGCGGGTTCCGAACATCACTCTCGCGGAGTTCGAGGCCATGTTCGAAGCCGTCAAGAATTGGGGCCGCTGGGGCCAGGATGACGAGCTGGGCACGCTCAACTACATCACTCCCGAACACATCAGGCGGGCCGCCGGCCTGGTCAAGTCAGGCCGCTCGGTTTCGATGGCGATTCCGATCAACACCGTCGCAGGCCCGGACAACCAGAATCCCGCGATCCACCACATGACCCAGATGTTCGACCTGCCTATCGACTCGAGCAGCCTGCGCTTCGGGATGGACTTCCTCGGCATGAGCTGCCACGGCGACTGCCACACCCACGTCGATGCGCTGTGCCATATCGCTTATGGAGGCCACGTTTACGGAGGGCGCCCAGAGTCGCTCCTCACCAGCCACGGTGGGGCGGCCCTCGATATCGCGGTTTACGCCAATGGCATCGTCGGGCGTGGCGTGCTTCTGGACATCCCGCGCCTGCGTGGCGGTCCGTGGTTGGAGCCAGGCGAAGCTGTCACGAGGGCCGAGCTCGAGGCCGCGGAAAAGGCCGAAGGCGTGCGCCTCGGCGAAGGAGACATCCTGGTTTTCAGGACGGGCCACCACCGGCGGCGGCTCGAGCGCGGTGCCTGGGACAACGGCTACACCGGTGAGGGCAAGGCCGGGCTGCATGTCGACACGATTCCCTGGATGCACGAGCGGCGGATCGCGGCCTTCCTACCCGATGGGGACGGAGAGACCGTCCCGAGCACCGTCGACGGGATCCTCTATCCCATTCACCCCCTTCAGATCGTGGCCATGGGCATGCTTGCCTCGGACAGCCTCAACCTCGAGGACGTGGCGTTGGCCTGCGAAGAGGAAAAGCGATGGGAGTTCATGGTCGTGGCTGAACCGCTGAGGCTGCCCGGTGGCACGGGATCGCCGTTCAACCCGATTGCAGTCCTGTAGCTCGGCATGCGAATTGAGAGGAGGTAACTGATGTCAAGCCACATCGGGCATTCACACGAACATTCACACGCGTCGGCTGCGCCGGCTGGTGGGTTTCCCATCAGCCAGATCGCCATCGTCGTGCGGGACATCGACGAGGCGCTTGAGCGATACAACCGGGCGCTCGGCTGGGGTCCCTGGAACGTCTATGAGCACAAGCCGCCGGCACTGCATCACACGTTCCTCCACGGCAAGCCGACGGCGTTCACGATGATCGGGGCAGAGACACATGTCGGACCGATCGTGGTCGAGCTGCTGCAGCCCGTGGAGGGACCGAGCATATATAAGGAGTGGCTCGACGCCCACGGGGAGGGCTTGCACCACATCGCGGTCATGCGCCCGACGCCGGCCGAATCGGAGGCGACGAAGCACCACTTCGACGACCTCGGGGCGAAGGTCCTGATGGAGGGCAGGATCGGCGAGACGATCCACTTCTATTACCTGGACACCGAGCCGCTGCTCAAAGTCATATTCGAGTCAGGCACCGGGCACGCGGTGGATTTGAAGCCAAGCCGGGTGTATCCCTGACCTCGACCTGAGCGCAGCATGAAAATCCTGGTCGTCGGGGACTCGTTCGTGCCGGTCCCGGTCTTCGAACGCGGTCTCGCCGTCCTGCAAGGCGCACACCAGCTCGAATACCTCCAGCTCGACGAGTCGAAAGAGCTGGTGCCGAGCAGCCCGTCCGAAGGCTCCATCCGCGAATACCTGGGCACTCCGGCGCAAATTGCCGGCCGCGTTCGCGGTGCAGAGATTCTCATCGTCCACGGCGCCCCGGTTACACAAGAGGTGCTTGCCGCCGCGCCCAACCTGAGGCTGATCTGCTGCGCCCGCGGGGGCCCGGTCAACGTGGACGTGGCAGCGCTGTCGGCGAGGCAGATTCCGCTCGTCAACACCCCCGGCAAGAATGCGGAGTCGGTTGCCGACCAGGCCCTCGCCTTCATGATCATGCTCGCGCGTGGGTTCCCCAGGGCGCAACGTTTCTTGATCGAGGGTGGGAAGCTCGGCGAGTCGGCATTTGAGGGCGCTCGCTTCATAGGGCATGACCTGGGTGGGCACGTGCTCGGACTCGTTGGCTTTGGAAACGTGGGCAGTCGCGTCCACCGACGAGCGCTGGCCTTCGGCATGCGCGTGGTCGTTTACGACCCATACGTGCGTGTTGGCGAGCTTGCGTCGACAGAGCAGGTGTCGACCCTTGCCGAGCTGCTCGCGAAATCAGACTTCGTCTCCCTCCACTTGAGGGCCACCGCGGAAACGCAAAACTTCTTCGGTGCGAAGCAGTTCAATGCTATGAAGCCTGCCTCCTATTTCTTGAACACGGCTCGGGAGTCGCTCGTCGACGAGGACGCGCTCGATGCCGTCCTAGCGTCCGGTCACCTGGCCGGCGCCGCCCTTGATGTCGTGCGACCGCGCTCGCAACCCGGACCTCATCCCCTACTGAGACACGAAAACGTCGTGATTACGCCACATGTCGGAGGAGCGACCCACGAAACGCTACTGCGCGGGGTGACCATGATCGCCGATGAGATCCAGCGGTTCGCTGCGGGCGAACCCCTGCGCGCAGTCGTGAATCGGGCGGAAGTCGAAGCGTGAGCGAAGAGCTGCTGCTCGCGCTCGACGCCGGCACCGGGAGCTGCCGCGCGGTGCTGTTCGGGGTCGATGGCACTCAACTGGGCATGGCGCAGCGTGAATGGGCGCACGCCGGCCTACCGGGGGTGCCGGGCTCTCAAGTGTTTGACACGGAGACAAACTGGCGACTCATCGCCGAATGCGTCAGGCAGGTGCTCGCCCAGTCCGAAGTGGACGCCTCCGCGATCCGCGCCTTGAGCACGACCAGCATGCGCGAAGGAATGGTGCTGTATGACAAGTCGGGGCGCGAGTTGTGGGCATGCCCGAACGTAGACTCACGCGCCGGCACTGAGGCCACCGATTTGGTCGGGCGTGGGCTCGCCGAGACCATCTATCGCCAGGGCGGTGACTGGGTGGCCATCACTGCCCCTGCCCGATTGCTTTGGATTCAAAGGCACGAGCCCGCTCTGTTTGGAAAGGTGGAGCACCTGACGATGCTCGCCGACTGGATCACTCAACGGCTGACCGGTGAGTTCGTCACCGATCCCTCAATCGGCTCGAGCTCCGGGATGTTCGACCTCGCCGGCAGAAGTTGGTCGCACGACGTGATCGACATCTGCGGGATGCGGACAGACGTTTTCCCTTCCGTGCTGGCGCCCGGCACAACGGCCGGTGTGGTGACCGCCGCCGCCGCCGCCACCACCGGGCTGCGACCCGGCACCCCAGTGGTCGTCGGAGGAGCCGACACCCAACTCGGCCTGGTCGGCATCGGAGTCGTCGAGCCTGGGCGGTTCACCGTCATCGGGGGGACGTTCTGGCAGCAGACGATAGGGCTCTCAGAGGCAAAGATCGATCCGAAAGCACGGCTGCGCACTTTGTGCCATGCATTGCCGGACCAATGGATGATGGAGGGGATCGGGTTCTACTGCGGGCTGTCCATGAGGTGGTTCCGCGACGCGTTTTGCGATCTGGAGAAGCTCGAAGCGGAGCGGGCGGGGGTAGACGCTTACACGCTCATGGAGCGTGCCGCAATGGAGGTGCCGCCTGGCTCGAACGACGTCATCGGAATTCTCTCCAACCTTATGGTGGCCAGTCGCTGGATTCACGCCTCACCCGCCTTCGTCCAATTTAATGTCGGAGACCCAGCGAACTCGGGCAAGAAGGAGTGCATTCGAGCGATTGAAGAGGCGGCCGCCTATGTGTCTTATGGACACCTCCAGGTCATCGAAGAGATAACTGCGCAGTCGATCGACCACGCCGTGTTCACTGGCGGTGCATCGAAGGGGACGCTCTGGCCACGGATACTGGCTGATGTGCTTGGGCTGCCGGTCAGAGTGCCCCGCGTCAAGGAGTCGACCGCACTGGGCGCGGCGATTTTCGCCGGCATCGGCGCCAGTCTATATCCCGACGTGACTGCAGCCGTCCGGCAGGTGGTCAGCTTTGAAACCACTCTTGAGCCCGATCCTGAGGTCCACGGGCGATATGGCGAGCTGTACGAAAGATGGAAGCGCGTGTACGAGGCACAGTTGGGCCTGGTAGATGCCGGACTGCTGAAGCCGTTGTGGAGGGCGGCCGGCACCTGAGCGTGTGGAGCGGGCGATTCGCCACGACCGCCCAGTTTCCGGCGCCGGTGATGTGTTTGCCGGCACGCGCGGGCGGTAGCGTGATTCAGCCAAAGAGAGCGCTGTAAGCATTGAGCGCTGGCTGGCCGCCGAGGTGGGCGTACAGGACCTTCGAGCCACGCTCGATCTCTTTGTTTGTGATCATGTCGATCATCCCTGCCAGCGACTTACCTTCGTAGACGGGGTCGGTGATCATCCCCTCCAAACGCGCACCGAGCTTGATCGCGGCCACTGTCTTCTCATCGGCCAGTCCGTAGGTCCCCGCGTGGTATCGGTCGTCCAGAATGATCTCGTCGTCTCGCAGTTCTCGTCCGACATCGATCAGCTCGGCCGTCTGACGCGCGATTCGGCTCACTTGATCGTGCGTCTCGGCAGGCTTCGCGGAGCCATCGATGCCGATTACTCGTCGTGGACGGTCCTGAGCAGCGAAGCCCGCGATCATCCCTGCCTGCGTGCTGCCGGTGACAGAGCACACGATGATCGTGTCGAAGAACAGTCCGATTTGATGCTCCTGCTGCTCCACCTCCTGGGCCCACTGCGCGAAACCAAGTCCACCAAGCCGATGGTCGGACGCTCCTGCAGGAATGGGATACGGCTTACCACCCGCTGCCCTGACCTCGCGGAGTGCCCCCTCCCAGCTCGCTTTGAAGCCAATGCCGAACCCTTCTTTCACGAGCCTCACGTCGGCACCCAGGATCCGGCTGAGGAGGATGTTGCCGACCTTGTCGTACACGGAATCCGGCCAGTTGACCCAGCTCTCCTGGACCAGAACACATTTCATTCCCAATCGAGCCGCAGCTGCGGCGACCTGGCGAGTGTGATTCGACTGAACCCCACCGATGGAGACCAACGTGTCGCAACCCCGCGCCAGCGCGTCGGCAACCAGATACTCGAGCTTCCTGGTCTTGTTCCCGCCATAAGCCAGGCCGCTGTTGCAGTCCTCGCGTTTAGCCCAGACCTCAGCTCCGCCGAGAAACTTGGTCAAGCGCTCCAGGGGATGTAGGGGCGACGGGCCAAAGAGCAGCGGATATCGCGCGAATTTTTCGAGCTTCACGATCCTCCAATGGCCACTGCGGGCCTGACCCCTTATCGATAATATGGTGCGCCACGCGATCGAGTAGCCGCCTTGCGGATGCGCGAACGGTGACCGAGACTGCCCCGACTACCAGCGCGGAGCACAACCCCAACTGCTCACCCAATGCCATGGTGCCCGGCATGGTCCAACACGGTGACGTGGCGACGCAACCTCAAGTGGCCTGAGCCCAGCTGACACTACCCAGGGACTTGGTAAATCCGCCTCGCGTTGCCGCTGAGCACTTGGCGGCCGGCCTCGATGGCTTCCCTTTGCATGAGCCAGCCTGTTTCCACCAAGTGTCCCAAGGCACCAGCCATCGCCTCTCGGTGGAGGGCAGCCGCAACCAGATAGACCTCGGGGAATCGGGTGGCGTCGGTGGCATAGAGAATCTTGCTTGTAGGGCAGAGGCCGAGCGCCTCCAGCAAAGCTCGAGCACCGTCGTGCGCGGCCATTGGGATGGCGAGCGATAGATCCATGTAGACGCCGGGGAAGACCGACGCAAGGTACGCCGCCTCGCGGTGGAATGGATAACAGTGCAGTAGGACGACCGTCAGGCCGGCATAGCTCTCCTCGACAAACAACCGTCTGAGCCCGAGCGGGTTGGCAAGGGCCATGTCTTCATCGGGGTCGCCGAAGCCGCAATGGACCTGCAGAGGAACCCCGAGGTCCCGGCACTCCTGCGCTGCCTCGAGCAGCAGCGTGTGGCAGAGCGGTGCGCCTTCCAGTCGAATGGTGTGTCCGTTCGCTGTACGGCCACGCAGAATTCTGAACTCGGCCTCGGCACGCTCCGGGTTGGGTTCCCAAAGCTGAAGGCCGGCCCGGTAGGCCGCGATCGTCTTGACTCCCACTGCGCCATCACTGATTGCGGTGCGGAGCAAAGAACGGACTGCCGCCGTCCAGTCACGAACATTGTCGCAGGACGATACGAGCCTCTCGGCCGCAGTCTCCAGGCGAACCACTTCGCGTTGTGGGATCTCGATCGCGGCCGAATGCTCGGCCGGGCTCATCGCCTCGCCGCCTGCGAAGCCGTGGTCGAGGATCATCACGCCGGTCCGCGATTTCTTCAGTAGCCGGTTGGCGTACGCCGCCGGATCGGCGTCGCCACGGGCACGAAGCACCCCCTCCTCAGTGGGCTCACAGTCCAGTTCGCGCGCAAGCCGGCGCAGGGCCGACCGGTACACGACTGACTGGTGAGAGTGCTCAGCAATGACCTGCGGATCGACGGCCTCGGTGAAGGCGCGACGTAAGTCGGTGGGCGCTAATCGGCCTGATAGACGCAGCAGCGGATGGCAGTGGTGATCGACCGCGGGCAGCTGCTCCCACTCGGCGAGCAGGGCTGCTCCTGCAGAGGTCGGGCTAGAACTTGTAGGCGTGCTGGCGGAGCTCGAAGGCCTGGTCCTCGGCCGCGAACGCTGCAATGTCGGCCTCCTTGACAGCCACGTATGAGCCGGCTAGCCGCTCGCCGAGCGCGTCCATCAGAACGCGGTCGCGCCGCAAGTGGCCGATTGCCTCCTGGAGGCTTTGGGGCAGCCGGTCCGCATGGAGCGCTCGGCGCTCGTCCTCGCTCAAGAGGTGGGGGTCGGTTGTAGCCGGTGGGGGCAGCTCGAGCCCTCGGTCGATCCCATCCAGCCCGGCGGCGACGACACCGCCCAGCGCCAGGTAAGGGTTGGAGCTCGAGTCGCTCGCCTTGAGCTCGACATTGGTCGACTGCGCCTCGCGCGATCTCGTCGGGGATGCGACGCGGAGTGCGCCTTCACGGTTATCGGGGCCCCAGACGCGGTAAGCGGAAGCCCAGGTCTGCGGCTGCAGGCGCCGGTAGGAGTTGACCGAAGCGCAGGTTAGGGCGACGAGCCCCGGCAGATGTTCGAGGACGCCGGCCATGAACTGGCGCGCGACAGTTGAGAGGCCGTAGGGCTGGCTCTGATCGTAGAAGCGGTTTGTCTTTCCGTCCTTGCTCCAGCCGGAGAAGTGGAGGTGGCAGCCGTTGCCGGCCTGCTCGAGCCACGGCTTGGGCGCGAAGAGCGCATACAGGCTGTGCCGGAGGGCGACCCCCCGCACGGTCTCCTTATAGAGGATGTGGCGGTCGGCTGCGGCGAGCGCCGGGGCAGGCTCGATCGAGAGCTCCTGCTGGCCCCAGCCGAGCTCAGGGTAGTACTGCTCGACCTCCAGGCCCTGAACCTCTAGGGCCTCGACGATCTCGTCGATCACGACGGCGGCTGTGTTCATCCCGGTGCTGGTGAAACAGCCACTCTCGTCGAGCGGTTGGTAGACACCGTCAACTCGCATGGCGAGTGTCCACTCCGGCTCGAAGGCGGCAAGCATGTGTAGGTCCCGTTCCGCCGCGCGGGCGATCATCCGCTTCAGGAATGCGCGCCCGTCGGCGGGGTACGGCTCGCCTTCGAGCGTGATCATGTCCACCAGGACCACGCCTGTGCGCGGTGCGTAGGGAGCGATCACAAATGTCGACGGGTCGGGGACCAAACGGATCTCGCCCACGGGACCCATCCCCTCAAACGGGGCCAGGTGATCGAGCATCGTGAACGCCTGCATGGCGAGCGTCAATCCGATGCCCCGCTCGAGCCTGGTCTCGAGCTCGACAATCCCGCTGCACTTGCCTCGGATCACGCCGTCGTTGTCGCAGTAAAGGAATCGGACCAGCCGCACGCCGGCCGCGCGTGCTTTTTCGGCCGCCTGCGCGGCAGACATCGCCGGCGCCGCCGCCTTGTTCAAGACCGCACCCATGCTCGATCGATCAGGCCGAGGACTGCGCGCCTTGCGATCGGCGGCTCGGCCCGAGGAAATAGACGACCACGGCCACGACCAGAGACACCACGGTGACGCCGCCCACGATGATCAGCCAGGGACCGTTCGCAATCAGCGTCGGATTCCACGAGCCGGTCAGCGTGACCCAGATGCCGGCGGCGCTTGCAACCGCACCGAAGATCGAGGCTGCCACGAACACTCCGTTCGGTACCAGCTGCTCACGCTTGAACTCAGTTGGAAACTTGTTCCGAATGATCAGGACGTCGACGAAGAGGATGACCATCGACAGGCACCAGATCACCGTCACCGCGGCCTGAAGGACCAGGTAGACCTGCGTCGACAGGTTTGGATTGCCGGAAAAGACGATGAAGGTCAGCACGGTGATCACGGTGGTGATGACCGCTTGGGTGATCACGGCGATGTGCGGGACTTTGTTGCGATTCACGCGTGCCATCGCCGCGGGGAGGCGGCGGTCGAGGCCCGACACGAAGAGCAGGCGCGCGAACGAGTAGTTGTAGACCGTCGTGTTGAACAGGAAGAACGCGATCAGGATCAGCGCGACCACCGTGCTGACGGCGCTGCCCAACGAAATCTGCACCGCCTGCAGGATCGCTGTTGTGGAGTTGGCGTCCTTCTGGGGCACGACGACCATGGCCCCCCAGGTGAGCAGCAGGTAGGCGGCCATGACGACGATCGAGCCCCAGAACAGGTAGCTGGTGATGGCCCGCCGGTCCTTGACCTCGACGCCCATGTTGAGCGGCACCTCGATTCCGAGCAGCGCCAGGATCACCAGGCCGTAGAAGGTCGCGTTGCTGGAGTTCAGGCTGAAGGCCGAAGGCGAGAAGTCGTTGGCCGCCGGGTGTCCACCGAGCAGCCAGGCGACGCCCGCCAGCCCAACCGCGGCGATCGCGGCGCCGTAGATCACGAACACCACATTGACCATGTTCTGCGTGACGCGGAATCGGAGGATCGAGAGGCCCGTGCTGAACCAGATCACCAATGCGATCACCACGCCCTGCTGCCAGGGTTGCTGCAGCCAGCTGCTGTTGAGAAACTGAAGCATGGTCACGATCAGGTCGGAGGTCGCGATCATGACCAGGATGCCCGGCCACCAAGCGCAAAAGCCCGCGAAGAATCCCCAAAAGGTGCCCAGGGCCTTGTGCGTCCAGACGTAGATTGAGCCTTCGCCCGGGAACATCAGCCCGAGCTGCCCCGTGACGATCGCTCCGGGAATCAAGAAGGTGACAAAGCCGAGGATCCAGTAAACGAAGCCGGCGGCCCCGGCCGCCTGGATGACCGAGGCCTGGTTCGCAAAAAGCACGATCGCCACGAAGATCGCCACCATGTCGAACGGGCCCAGGACTTTGGGCAGGATTCCGGGCGCAATGCGCTCCGAAAGCAGCTCGCTGCCTGCGGCGGATCTCCCAACAGCCCCCAGGTTGCTCTCAGCAGTCCCCATGGCGACCCTCCCCGTTCAACACCCAGGCCGGTATGCGGATCTGATTCTCCCGGGACTGGGTGCCGCGGTCAATGGGGGGCCGTTGCAAGCGGACGCTCAAGAACGCCCCGCCAGCCTGTGGGCTCCGACGATGGCGTACGCGCGGTAGGGGTCACGAGGGAGCCAGGAAGAGGAAGCAACCGCTCCACGCGGGCCGGCCTCGACGTTGTCCGAGCCGATGTAGGTCACGACGTAGGTGGCGACAGGTATCCCCCGCGCTGGTGGGGATACCATGGGAGGCCCGGTTTGACTCGAAAAGGAGATTCCTGATGCCGCTCTACATGGACATTCATCACAAAATCGATGGCCTGACGGCAGAAGCGATCAAGGGTGCTCACGAGCAAGATGTGAAGGTTCAGGAAAAGCACGGAGTGACGTACCACAAGTACTGGTTCGATGCGGGCTCCGGCAGGGCGTTCTGTTTGGTCGAGGCGCCCAACAAGGAAGCCGCCAATGCAGTGCATCGTGAGGCCCATGGGTTGGTGGCGGATGAGCTCATCGAGGTGCAGGAAGGGGCCTAGACAGACCGGGCGCAACTCCCGCCCGAATAAGCACACCCCGGCGTCAGGAACTCGATACTGACGGTCTGGCGGCCGCCGGGAGCGAGCCGTGTCAGCAGTCGAACACAAACCAGCACAACTCGTTGCGCAGCCGCTGGTCGTCGAGCACAAGTTCTCGGATCTCGTGGGGGAGTTGAGCACGTTGCCATTGGCACTCCAAGCGGCCAGCCGCCTCGCGTTCGTCTTCGGCCGCTGCCGCCCGCGCCGCCCTGATCGCGTAGGCCGCAGCACCGAGCTCGTGGGCCGCCACATGGCCCACCGCCGCGGCCTGGCCGGCAGCGTACGCGGCATGCCGGGCTGCCCCACTCAGGTCTCGGGCCGCGGCATTTGCATGGCCCGCCGCCGTGCGGGCCTCTCTCCACGGGATCTCACCTCGCGCCCAGGCACGTCCGAGGTCGATGGCCCGACGTGGACGATCGTCCTCCGGCCTTGCCCGCTCGAAGTAGCGCAGCACGTGCTCAGCGCAGTCAGCCGCCCACATTGCGAGAAGGCGATGATCGTCGTCCTGGAGGGTCCCGCCGCGACGCACGGTGATGAACCGCGGATCCCGGATCTTGGGAAGGATCACCAGTTTGCCCATCTCGCTCTTGGGTCCGCCAAGGGTTGGAGGATCGGCCTCCGACGAACCTGCCTCCCTATGGTCGGTCGGTCACCCTTCCTCAGGCAAGCGTGATGACGGACAAGGAGCGAGGCCATTCGCAATCGGCCACAGGGT
>DASQAU010000082.1:0-15737 GCA_035635595.1 Candidatus Eiseniibacteriota bacterium | reverse complement strand
GTAGTTGCGGAACTCAGGAGTCACCTCGAGCTCCGCGATCAGCAACGGCACCACGTCGTCAGGCCGGATCTCCTTGATGAAGCCGTGAGTCGCAGTGTACGAGTGCTTCGCCTTCGCCTTCCACGCCACCGCGTCGTCATGGAGCAGCGACGTCAGGCTCGCATCCTTCAGGTCCTGGAGCTTCTTCTGGGTCAGCGCCATACCTACTGCCAGAGCACCATGCGCGTCGTCCAACCGGCGGCCACGAACACCGCGACCAGCTGCAGGACGAAGAGTCCGATCGCCCAGCCGTACAGGCCGCTCGGTCCGCCGAGAGCAAGCCAGACCAGGCACACCGTGACCGTGATCAGGCTATAGCCGAATGTCCCGAACAGCACTCCGCCTGTCGTGCGGAACGGCCGCACCACCTGCGCCGGCACGTTGCCGGCATAGGACTGGTAGGTGGCGATGATCACGCCGAGAAAGACGAGCACGAAGCCGGCGAGCCCAGCCGACGCACCGAGGAGGGCCAAGACGACGTCTTTGGGCTCGATCAACCTGTCACCCAGCCCCTGGCTTCTTCGACCGTCGCGACGTATCCGACCTCTAGCGCTTCGCCCGACGCCTTGTCCAGGCTGTCTCTGAGGTTCATGTCCGCCACGACGCTTTGCGGCACGACGACGGCCCAGCCTTCCCATACGACAACGACAAGCTGGGCGTCCTTGTCCCACGTGACGGAGGCCACACCGGGAGTGTTGAAGTAGACGCCGTCGGGAGGGGGGATCACGGCTCGCCCAAGGATAAGAGAGGCCCGGTCACCCGGGCCTCTCCTACGTTGACTTGCCGGATGTTCAGCGCTGATGTGACGGCTGGGCGTGCTTTTTCACTTGCGCTTGAAGCAGCCCGACGTCTGGTTGGCTGCCCGGAGCTTGTTTACCGTGTTGTCGTCCGCGTAAGCGATGTGGGCGCAGCCCTGGGGGTCAAGATCCTCGCTGATGAAGTCGAGGAGGTTGCGGTTGGAGCTGGGGGCGACGCAGGCGATGCCCAGGTTGCAGATGTCCCCGACGTGCATCGCGGTGGTCGTGATCCGGGTGATCGTCCATGTGGCACTCCCTGGGCTCGAAGTCAGATTCAGAGACTGGGCGGCGTACAGGTTCCAGCTGCAGGTCGGCGGGTAGGTCGTGGGGTTGCCGTTGGCGGGCCCCGGCCCGGCGCAGCCGCCCGGGTTGGCCTTCCCGAAGGCGTCCGTGGGGATGATGGCCGAGGTGCGAAGGTAGGCTACGTCGACCTGACCCGGGTTGCTCGCTGCGATAGCCGGGAAGAAGTGTGTGCCGGTCTCGCCGGCCGGATTGACCCGATAAGCCCTTGCCGCGCTGCCGGCGATCAAGCCGCCCCCACCGTCCCAGGTGGCGCCGCCGTTGCTCGACCACACGACGTACATGTCGTACTCGCAGGAGGGGTCGGACTGGACCGTGCCCGCAGCCGACTCTGCCGAGCAGGTCGCCGGGTTGGCGGTGAGGTTGATGGCGAACCCGAAGTAAGGGTTGCCCTGCTTGTCCAGGGTGAAGCCTACGAACGGGGTCGAGGCGTCGTGGCCGATTCCGGCGTCAAAAGCCTGTTGGGGAGTCCACGTCACACCGTTGTCGTCCGAGTAGGAGATCCAGAGGGTGTGAAACGACTGGAGCATGCTGACGTTGCAGCCGGTCGCGTTCTGCGCCAGGTCGGCCGCAATCCACGACACGAAGATGCGGCCCGCGTGCGGGGTGCCGGGCGGCGCGATCGCCACGCCGGCCGGCACCGTGTTGCAGAACGTGTAGCCCTGGGCCACCAGCGTGCCGGCGATCGCGCCGGGCTTCACGGCGGGGCTGGCGAGCACCTCCTGCGGCGGGCCGAAGGAGGCGCCGCCATCGTGCGAGATGTTCACCCAGATCTGGCTGGGCCCGTAGAAGTCGTGGTACATCAGGACGACCTCTGCCCCCGCCGTGGTCGTCGCCGGCGGAATGATCGAAGTGGCGACCCACTGACGGTCCACGCCGAACGGCGAGCAGCTCGTCGCGCACTGCGGGATCGCGCCCGCGCCGTGGGACCAGGTGGTCCCGTGGTCGAGCGACTTCCACACGTCAGCCTGAAGCGGGGCGACCCCCTCGCTGCCGGCGAGGTTGCACAGATACACCGCGTTCGATTGGTCGGTGGCCAGGCAGTCGTCGCCGCTGTTCGGATCGGCGGTCGTGACCTGCCTCCAGGTCGATCCATGATCGGTCGAGGTGTACGTCAAGGTGCCGCCGCTCGGCGTCGTGTCGTAGAGCTGGCCCGCGTTGTCCGAGACGATCGACGGCTCGCCGCCGTATGCGCCGACGTTGGCGAGGCTGTACGCCGGCGCGCCGGCGCCCAAGGCTGGGATTGGCGAACCGAGCGCGAGACCGGCACCGAAAAGGCACCCAAGGCTCGCTGCAGAGGCCAAAGCGCGCGTGCGTATGACTCCCATGTACCCACCCCCAGAGCAGTGAAATTTCCGACGCGGAAACCTCCTACTTCCCCCACGAAACCGTAGCAGGGGCCGGGGGCGGCGAGCAACCTGCCGCTGCCCTCGACCTCTTTATCCCTGTCGTGGGGATTGGTTCTGGGTCAGCCATCTTGAGGTCCGACCAACAGCGTGTGCGGCGCACACCGCGGCAATCTTTCTTGCCACGCACCCCCTCCTGAAGCCCGTATTCGAGTCAGATCGAGGCCGCAAATGTTTCACCAGGGAGTTGCCAGTGAACATGCCTACCGCACGGAGTATTCGGCTCGCCCTTACAACCCTCGGGTTTGCGGGGCTGATCGTGGCCCTCAACGCAGTTCCGGCGACAGCTACACCGGGAAATCAGTTCGTCGGCACGCTCTTGGGTCGAGGGACCAACCAATCAACCGGGACGCTCCCCCTCAAAAGCGGTCTTGATGTTGTGGTGACGCAGAACGTCCAACCAGGGGGCTTCTCCGGGTGGCACTCGCATCCCGGCGGGGCGATCGTGACCGTGGCTCAGGGCCAGATCACGACCTATGAGTCGGTCGGAAACCACTGTGACGTCACGACGTACACCGCTGGGCAGGCGTTTTTCGAGCGACCCGGCCAGCCTCTTAACGCAGTGAACAGAGGATCGACAGTGACGATCATCCTTGCCACGTTCCCTGGCGCATGGAGAACCGATTTACCCGATCCGGGTGTCTGCTAGCGACCGAGCTGCGGGCGGCGCGCCTCCGGTGGGGACGCCGCCCGTACATTTAGTCCCGATGAAGCTGTACGGCGAGCTGGCCGAATGGTGGCCGATCTTCCAGTCCCCTGAGGAATACAAAGAAGAAGCCGCCTACTTTGCTCGCGCGCTCATCGAGTCATCCAATCCCCGGCCACGTCGCGTTCTGGAGCTGGGGTGCGGCGGAGGAAACAACGCGTTTCACCTCAAGGCTCATTTCGAGATGACGCTCGTCGACCTGTCGCCCGGGATGCTCGCCGTGAGCCAGGCGATCAATCCAGAGTGCGAGCACCTCAAGGGCGACATACGCAAGATTCGCCTCGGCCGAACTTTCGACGCGGTGTTCGTGCACGACGCCATCTGCCACATGACCTCCGAATCGGATTTGCGGGCGGTGATGAAGACTGCTTTCGAGCACCTGCGACCTGGCGGCGTGGCGTTATTCGTCCCAGATGAGGTGCGGGAAACCTTTGCCGAGGAAACGGACCATGGCGGGAATGACGCCGACCGCGGCAGCGTGCGCTACCTGCAGTGGATCACCGATCCCAACCCGCGCGACAACACCTACGTCGTTGACTTCGCGATCCTGATTCGGGACGGACAGGGCCAGACCCGCCTGGTGCACGACCGTCACACGATGGGTCTTTTCGGGCGCGCGAAGTGGCGCTCGCTCCTGAGGGAGGTCGGGTTCAGGCTGAGGTCGATCAATCCGGACTTTGCCGAATTCAGCCGAGACGTCTTCCTGGGCAGACGCCAGAAGTAGAATCGGTGGCCCTCCCCACGCGTCAAGACCATCACATGAGGCGGCTTTTCGCAGCCGATAGGTCGATCAGCTTGGCCAGCCGTTTCGAGCGGGTTTCGTCGCGCTTGGCGTTCATCACCCAGTAGATCGCGGTTTGCCGGTAGGACGGCGCCTGCCTGCCGAAGAAGTCCCACGCTGCCTCATGCGCCTTGAACGTCGCCTCGCGCTCGGCGTCGAGCGCCGCCAAATGCCGGTTCTCGTAGGAGTACACGCCGGACCGCGCCTCCTCCCTGCGCGCGTACGACGCCAGCCCGGCCGGCCTCATGAGTCCTTTGGCGGTGAGCTCCTTCACCTTCTTGATGTTCACCGCACTCCAGTTGCTTTTCGGCTTTCGCGGCGTGAACCGCTGCACCCGGCTTGTCTCGTCGATCCTGCGCGCGATGCTGTCGATCCAGCCGAAGCACAGAGCCTGGTCGACAGCCTCCGACCACGTCATCGTCGGCTTGCCGGACGCCTTGCGATGAAGCACGACCCCGAGCTCGGTCGCGGTGGCGTGGTTCCTGCCCAGCCAAGCGCGAAACTCTTCCGGTGTTGCGAAGTAGCGCGTTTCCACCTGGGCCAGACTAGCTCGCCTTGCCGCTCATCCTCGCTTGAACGGGCAGCTGGTGACGTGGTCGTCGACAACGCCCACCGACTGGAGCGTCGCATACACGATGGTGGATCCGACGAATGTGAAGCCGCGCCGCTTGAGGTCTTTGCTGATGCGGTCGGACAGGTCCGTTGTGGCGGGCAGGTTGGCGAGCGTTTGGGGCCGGTGAACGACCGGCGTTCCATCGACCCAGTCCCAGAGATACTTGGCGAACGATCCAAATTCGCTCTGCACTTTGATAAAGGCCTGGGCATTCGTGCGCGTGCTGTAGATCTTCAGCCGGTTCCGGATGATCGACGGGTCCTTGCGAAGTTGATCGAGCTTGCGGTCGCTGAAAGCCGCCACCTTCACAGGATCGAAATTAGCAAAGGCGCGCCGGTAGCCGTCGCGGCGGTTGAGGATGGTGGCCCAGCTGAGGCCGGCCTGGGCGCCTTCGAGCGTCACCATCTCGAACAGGTACCGGTCATCGTGCGAGGGGACGCCCCATTCGCGGTCGTGGTAAATGCGCATGGCGGGCGAGCTGTCCGCCCATGAACACCTCCCTTCGCTCATCTGACGGCGCGCACCCTGGATGTCAAGCTCAGACGCCGGTGATCGTCAGGACGACGTTCCCCGTCTTCTGCTCCGTTTCGACGTACCTGGTCGCCTCGACGACGTCCTCCAGCGGGTAGCACCGGTCGATGACCGCACGGTAATTCCCAGCGTCGATGAGCCCTTTTAGGAAGAGGACGTTCTTCTTTGTGTAGTGAGGTGGAATCGGGAACAGGACTTTCTTGTCGCCGATCCGCGAGGTCCACATCTGCAGGAAGAGATTCCGAAACCCGTCCGTTGCCACATAGGCGCCGCCCGGCTTCAGTGAGCCTTTGCAGCGGCTGAACGAGTGCTTGCCCACGGCGTCGAAGATGACGTCGTAGGTCTCGCCGTTCTTGGTGAAGTCGTCCCGCGTGTAGTCGATCACCCTGTCGGCGCCGAGGGACCGCACGAGGTCGACGTTCTTGGTGTTGCAGACGGCTGTGACGTCGGTTTCGAAGTATTTGGCGAGCTGCACCCCGGCCGTGCCGATGGATCCGGATGCGCCATAAATGACGATCCGCTGCCCCTTCCGGACCTTTGCCGCCTCCAGGCACATCAGGGCCAGGACCACTCCGTCGGTGACCGACGCAGCCTCTTCGAAGGACATGGCGGCCGGCTTGAGCGCAATCGGGGCGCTCTCCGACAGGCAGATGAACTCCGCGTGTGCCCCAGTCATAAAGCCACTGGTGCTGCCGAAGACGTGGTCTCCGATCGCGAACTCGGTCACGGCTGCGCCAACTGCTTCGACCTCACCCGACAGCTCGGTGCCTAGGATCCGCTGCCTCGGTCGGAAGAGGCCGAAGAAGAGGCGGACGATCAACGGCTTGCCTTCACGAAGCCCGACGTCGGTCCGGGTCACCGTCGTGGCGTGGATCTTGACGAGGACTTCGTGGCCCTTGGGCACGGGCTGCTCAACGTCTTCGATTCGTTGAACTTCAGGCGGCCCATACCTGTCATAGACGACCGCTTTCATGTCCGGAGCCTCTCCAGGCCGTCGAGGACCAGGTCGAGGCCGGCAGCGCCATCTGCTGCAGCGCGAAGCCGTAGATGTAGCTGTCCATCACGGAGTACGCGTGAGCGGCCATCCCGAACCCCAAAGCTGAAAGACGAGCGCATCTTCGCCGCAGCCTAAAGCTTCCGCACGCCAACGGCAGTCCCTCAAGGGGCCGGAAGACGGACGGGCCCCGGGCTGGAACGCCGGCGTCGTGGTGGCGGGACGAGAATCGCGGGCAACTCCTCGCTGCGCAACGGATTGGATCGAAGGGCTGGTCCCTTAGCATTCGTTCCGGGAGCAGGACGGATGCCAAATGCAGTTTGGAACGGCTCGTTGTCGCTCGGCCTGGTCGTGGTGCCGGTGCGGCTGTATCCCGCGATTCAGAAGAAGACGGTCCGCTTCCGCGAGCTCGACAGAGGCGGACGCCGGGTGCGTCACGTGCGCGTGTCGGAGCCCGAGGTCGAGTACGAGCGGATGGATTTCGGGCGCGTCTTCCGGCCGATCGACAGCCCGACCAGCTCAATACCGGAGTTAGCTCCGCGACAGGAATCTCGCGAACAAATTTCGCGTGAATTCGACACACCGCCGCCCGAGATCGCCTTCGAAGAAATCCGCAAAGGATTCGAGGTCGCCCCCGGACAGTACGTGAGCATGACTCGCCAGGAAGTGGCCGCCCTGGCGCCCGAGCGCAGCCGGGTGATCGACGTCCAGCAGTTTGTGGACGTGGCCGCGGTCGACCCCATCTATTTCGAGTCGCGGTACTACGTGGTGCCGGATCGGGAGTGGTCCTCCCCATTCCGCGTCCTCAGGCAGACGATGGCGGCCGCCGACCGGATGGCGATCGCCTGGTTCACGCTGCGGTCACGACGCTACCTATGCGCGGTGCGGCCATTTGGTGACGTGATGCTGTTGACCACGATGGTCCACGCGGACGAGGTGCAGAAAGCCGATTTCTGGATTCCGGATGCAGACAATGCGCCGTCGGATAAGGAGCTCAAGATGGCGCGCCTCTTGATCGACACGCTGTCCGGTCCCTTCGAGCCGGAGCGATACCCGGATGAGTATCGCGAGCGAGTATTGGGCGCGATCGCGGAGAAGAGTCCGAGCGAGGCGGCTGCGTCCGCCTCACCATCTCCTACCCGCGTGCTGGACCTCATGGCGGCCCTGGAGGCAAGCGTCAAGGCAGCCAAGGCCGCGCGGGGCGAACAGGATCGGCAAGCCAAAGGTCGAGGGCGGAGGTCGCGCGGCGCTTAGTGCCACAGAACGTGATCTTCGGAACAGGGCCGCTTGGGCTGGCTGTCGCCCGCCAGCTCGTTGCCGCGGGCAAGGAGGTGCGCCTGGTCAATCGAAGCGGCAATGCGACCGCTCCGCAAGGTGTGGACGTGGTCGCGGCGGATGGCGCCGACGTGGAGGCATCGCGCGCGGTCTGCGAGGGCGCTGCCGTCGTGTACCACTGCGCCACGGGTGCGTACGGCCGTTGGGCGGAGTTCCTGCCCCCACTGATGAACGGCATCATCGAAGGCGCGGCCTCAGCCCAGGCAAAGCTCGTTTACGGGGACAACCTTTATGCGTACGGCCCTGTCGACGGTCCCATCACGGAGGAACTTCCTAACCACCCCATCGGCCCGAACACGCGGACGAGGGCCGAAATCGCAAACACGCTCATGAGCGCTCACACCGCGGGCCGAGTCCGAGCGACGATCGGCCGCGGGTCCGATTTCTATGGTCCATACGCGCGTCAATCAACTGCCGGCGACGGCCTCTTCGCCCGCGCGCTGGCCGGCAAGCCCGCGCAGGTCCTGGGGGATGTGGACACTCCTCACACCTACACCTTCATCGACGATTTCGCCTCGGGCCTGGTGACTCTCGGGGAGCACGACGAAGCACTCGGTCAGGTCTGGCACGTGCCCAGCGCAGAGACGGTGACCGCGCGGCGCTTCGTGGAGATGGTTTTCGCCAAGCTAGGGCGACCCGCGAAGCTCCGGCCGGCGCCAAAGCTCGCGATTTGCGCTCCTCGCACTCTTCGTTCCGCCGATGGCGGCTGTCAAAGAGACTTCGTATCAAAGGGAGCATCCCTGGGTGGTAGATCACAGCAAGTTCTCCCGCGCGTTCGGAAGCAATCCGACGCCTCACGCGCAGGCCATTGCGCAAACCCTGGACTGGTTCCGATCCAGCTAGCCGGGGCATGTTTGCGCGATTCAGCGACCGCGGAACTCAGGCTTGCGCTTGCCGGTGAAGCCTGCATGGAACTCGCGGAAGTCCTCGGCCGTCATCAGCAGCGTCTGAGTCCACGCCTCCATCTCGATGGCGCTGGAATAGTCCATCGAAGCGGCGCGGTTGAGCATCTCCTTCGTCATCGCGAGACCCCATGGCGCGAGCTCTTTGAACCGACCGACGTAGTCGGCTACCGCCGCATCCAGCTCGGCGTCGGGAACCACCCTGGAGGCCAGGCCCCAGGCCTCAGCCTCGTGGCTGGTGATCTTTCCGCCCAGCAGCAGGATCTCGGCCGCCCGGCCCATGCCGACGATGCGGGGCAGCAGCCAGCAGACGCCCATGTCGCCACCCGAGATCCCAACGCTGGTGAAGAGGTAGCGAAAGCTCGCCGACTCGGCCAGGACGCGGATGTCTGCGGCCGCGGCAAGGACTGCGCCCGCGCCGGCGGCGATTCCGTTGACCGCAGCGATCACCGGCTGCGGGATCTCGCGCAGGTTTCGCACGCAGGCACCCGTCGTACGAGCGAACTCGTATACCCCGCGCGTGTCCATCTCGACCAGCCTTGCGATGATCTCGTCGACGTCTCCCCCGGAGCAGAAACCCCGGCCTTTTCCGCGGATGACGAGGACGCGGATCTCGTCACCGCGTGACCGCAATGAATCGGTGAGATCGCGAACGTCCGCATAAACCTCAAACGTCAGGGCGTTGAGGCGCTCGGGCCTCGAGAAAGTCAGAGTCGCTACGCCGTCGCGTTCGTCGTAGTCAAAGTGCTCCCACTTCCTCACGCCGGACACACGGCGACGGCGTCGATCTCGATGAGCGCATCGGGATCGAACAGTGACCGCACCTCCACCAGTGTCGAGGCCGGGTAGTGGCGGCCGAACGCCTCGCGGTACGCCGATCCGATTGCTCGCAGACTGTCTTTGTAGGCCTTCAGGTCGGTGACGTAATAGGTGAGCTTGACAACGTCCGCCGGCGCGCAGCCCACCGCCCTCAGCGCGATCGAAACGTTGCGGACGGCGCGTGCGTACTGGGCCACGATGTCGCCTGGCTCCACCACCTTGCCTGTGGCGTCGGATCCAATCTGGCCTCCGATCCAGACGAAGCCGCCGGCCACGGTGGCGTGGGAAAACCCTCGTGCGGGCGCCAGGTCTTCGGGGTTGACATTGCGCGGCGGGTTCGCCGGTTGCACGAGACTAGTATGTCGAGCGCAGGCTGAACCAGCGCGAGGGCACCAGATGCAGATCTCGCAGACGGCGCATGTCGATACGTTCACCAGGGACAACCTCCCTCCACGTGCCAGCTGGCCGGAGTTCCTGTTCACGCTGCCAGAGGTCCAGTACCCGGCAACGATCAACTGCGCGGCCGAGCTCCTCGACCGGCACGTGCTGGCCGGCGCCGGTTTCCGGCGCTGCCTCGTCACCGACACAGAAACGTGGACTTACGCAGACCTGCTGGCGAAATCAAACCAGGTCGCTCGAGTGCTGGTCGAGGAGGCAGGCCTGGTGCCAGGAAACCGTGTCCTGCTGCGAGGCCCCAACAACCCATGGCTGGTCGCGGTGTGGTTCGGCGTGCTCAAGGCAGGCGGCGTGGCGGTGACGACGATGCCCCTGCTGCGCGCGGGCGAGCTGCGCACCGTCTCCGATATCGCCGAGGTCACGCTTGCCGTGTGCGACCATCGTTTCGTCGCGGACCTCGAGGCGGCCGCCATCCCCGGCCTCACGACCTTGCTCTACGGCGGCTCCAAGCAGGACGACCTCACGCAGCTCACCGCAAGCAGGCCCGTTCAGCTCGAGAACGTGGCGACCGCCGCTGATGACGTGTGCATGCTCGCGTTCACCTCGGGCACGACCGGGAAACCCAAAGCGACGATGCACTTCCATCGCGACGTCCTCGCGATCGCGGATACGTTCTCGCGGCGCGTGCTGCACCCGACACCCGACGACCTTTTCGCAGGAAGCCCTCCGCTGGCGTTCACGTTCGGCCTCGGCCAGTCCGTCGTCTTCCCGCTGCGTGCGGGCGCCGCCACCTACCTCCTGGAGCAGCCTTCGCCGGCGGGCTTGCTCGCCGCCGTCGAGGCCCATCGGATAACGGTGCTTGCGACGGCGCCAACCGCATATCGCGCCATGATTCCGGACCTGAAAGGGGCAGGGGTCGCCTCGCTCCGGGCCTGCGTGTCAGCCGGCGAGACGCTGCCGAAGGCGACGTGGCAGGCTGTCCACGAGGCAAGCGGGCTCCGGCTCATCGACGGCATCGGCTCGACCGAGATGCTTCACATCTTCATTTCCGCAGCCGGCGACGAGATCCGGCCCGGGAGCACCGGACGAGCGGTTGCCGGTTACGTGGCCGAGGTGCAGGACCCGGATGGGCGCCCCGTGCCGCTTGGGGAGCTTGGCCGGCTGGCGGTCAAAGGGCCAACCGGCTGCCGCTACCTTCGGGGCGACCGCCAGGCGTCTTACGTCCGAGACGGCTGGAACATCACGGGCGACGTGTACGCGCAGGATGCGGACGGCTACTTCCACTACCAGGCTCGGGCGGACGACATGATCATCTCGTCGGGCTACAACATCGCCGGCCCAGAGGTCGAGGAGGCCCTGCTCCGTCATCCCGACGTGGCCGAAACGGCAGTGATTGGAGTGCCCGACGAGGAGCGCGGGATGATCGTCAAGGCTGTCGTGGTCCTTCGGCCGGGAGCGGAGCTCGGCGCCGAGACGGCGAAGACATTGCAGGACTTCGTCAAGGGCGAGATCGCCCCCTACAAGTACCCTCGCGTGATCGAGTTCGCCGACGTGCTGCCGCGGACGGCCACCGGCAAGCTGCAGCGGTTCCGTCTGCGAGAAGGGAGCTGACGCCCTCGAATCCGTCCCTCGACATCGCGATCATCGGAGGCGGGCCGGCGGGTCTCTACCTGGCGACTTTGGTCAAGCTTCTCAACCCTCGCCACCAGATCGAGGTGTGGGAGCGAAACGCGGCTGACGATACCTTCGGGTTTGGCGTCGTCTTCTCAGACGAGACGCTCGGCGGGATCGAGCAGGCCGATGCCGCCTTCTTCGAGCGGCTGTCTCAGGACTTTGCAGTTTGGGATGACATCGACGTGCACTACCGGCGGCAGGTTCTGACTTCGGGCGGGCATGGCTTCGCCGCGATCAGCCGCCAACGGCTGCTGGCGATCTTGCGGGCACGGTGCGAGGAGTTCGGCGTCACCATCCACTACCGCCAGCCGGCGCCGGCGCTCGAGCTTTTGCGCTCTCACCACGATCTGGTGGTGGGAGCAGACGGCGTCAACAGCTTCACTCGCCAGTCACACCAGGAGGTGTTCCAGGCCCAGCTCGATGCCCGGCATGCACGCTACATGTGGCTGGGCACGCACCTGGTCTTCGACGCGTTCAAGTTCTTCATCGCCGAGACCGACTGTGGTGTCGTCCAGGCCCATGCATACCCGTACAGCGACGCCATGAGCACATTCATCGTCGAGCTCGAAGAGGAGAGCTGGATCAAGAGCGGACAGCTGGATTCCTCAGAGCGCACATGGAACCCGGGCGAAAGCGACGAGAAGGGCATCGCTTTCTGCGCGGAGATCTTCGCGGATGTGCTGCAGGGACAGGAGCTGGTCGCCAACAACAGCCGCTGGATACGGTTCGCGACGGTGCGTGCTCGGTCGTGGCGCGACGGCAACGTGCTCTTGATTGGGGACGCGGCCCACACCGCTCATTTCTCCATCGGTTCGGGAACGAAGCTCGCGATGGAGGATGCGCTTGCGCTGGCCGCGTGCCTGCACGAAAACCCCACGGTGGACGAAGCGCTGATCGCTTATGAAACCGAGCGACGGCCGGTGGTCGAAAGCGCGCAGCGCGCCGCGCAGGCAAGCCTCGAGTGGTTCGAGAACATCGGGCAGTACATGCGGCAGGAGCCGCCCCAGTTCGCCTTCAACCTGCTCACGCGGAGCCGCCGCGTGACGTACGGGAACCTGAAGCTGCGCGATCCTGAATTCGTCTCCGGCATCGACAGGTGGTTTAGCAACGGCCGCGATCCGGTCCCGCCCATGTTCGCTCCGATCCGCCTTCGCGAGCTCGCTCTGCCCAACCGCGTGATCGTCTCGGCCATGGACATGTACTCGTCCGATGACGGGCTGATCGACGATTTTCATCTGGTACATCTCGGCAGCAAGGCGCTCGGCGGCGCGGGACTCGTGATGACCGAGATGGTCTGCGTATCGCGTGAAGGCCGGATCACTCCCGGCTGCGCGGGCCTGTACAAACCCGAGCACGAATCGGCGTTCGCACGGTTGGTCCATTTCGTCCATCAGCAAACGCCGGCGAAGATCGGGATCCAGCTCGGCCACTCGGGCCGGAAAGGCTCGACACAGCTGATGTGGGAGGGCATGGACGAGCCGTTACCGAGCGGGAATTGGGAGCTGATCGCCCCTTCACCGCTCCCCTACCTACCCGTCAGCCAGACCCCTCGCGAGATGAACCGGGACGACATGGACATGGTCTGCGACCAGTTCATCGCCGCGGCGCGAATGGCGGCGCGTGCCGATTTCGACCTTCTCGAGCTCCACTGCGCGCACGGCTACCTTCTCGCGAGCTTCATCTCGCCGTTGACGAACCTGCGGCAGGACGAATTCGGCGGGAGTCTCGAAAATCGCCTGCGCTATCCGCTCGAGGTGTTCGACGCCGTCCGCTCCGTCTGGCCTGCCGGCAAACCGATGACGGTGCGAGTGTCCGCATCGGACTGGTATGACGGCGGACTGAGCGCCGACGAGTCGGTGGAGGTGGCTCGCGCGTTTGCCAGCCACGGCGTCGACGCCGTTGACGTCTCGACCGGGCAGACCGTGGCCGAGGAGAAGCCGGTCGTCGGGCGAAGCTACCAGACGCCTTTTGCCGACCGGATACGGAACGTGACAGGAATCGCCACCATCGCAGTTGGTGCGATCAGCGGATATGACGACGTGAACACGATCATCCTTGCCGGCCGCGCAGATCTGTGCGCCCTCGGTCGCGCCCACCTTTACGACCCGGCCTGGACGCTGCATGCAGCGGCCGAGCAGGAGCACCGGGTCGAGTGGCCGGTGCAGTTTCAGCGAGGCAGCCGGAAACCGCCGTCGGGGCGCACCGACGGCCCGCGTCCCCGCCTGGAGCTGATTCGCGAGGGCAACACGCGGAACCGTCACCGGCGCTGGCGGCCAGTCACAGGCGACCTGTAAGGTCTAACCTTGGGGCGCGACCTTTAGAGGGGTACATTCAGGAGGGGCGGCATGGTCAAGAAGATCCTGCTCAGCGAGAGCGATATCCCTGAGCGCTGGTACAACATCCTGCCCGACCTTCCGGCGCCTCCTTTTCCCTACCTGAACCCGCAAACGCTGCAGCCGATGGGCCCGGCGGACCTGGCCCCGATCTTCCCGCAGGCGATCATCGCCCAGGAGGTTTCTGCCGAGCCCTGGATCGAGATTCCCGAGCAGGTGCGCGACATCTACCGGATCTGGAGGCCCAGCCCGCTCTACCGCGCGGAGCGCCTCGAGAAGGCGCTCGACACCCCCGCGCACATCTACTTCAAGTACGAGGGAGTGTCTCCGGCCGGCTCGCATAAACCGAACACCGCCGTGCCGCAGGCGTACTACAACGCCAAGGAGGGCGTCAAGCGGCTGACGACCGAGACCGGGGCCGGCCAGTGGGGCTCAGCGCTGGCGTTTGCCGGCGCGCTGTTCGGCCTCGAGGTGACCGTGTACATGGTCAAGATCTCCTACGAGCAGAAGCCATACCGCCGGGCGATGATGGAGACCTGGGGCGCGACTGTGCATGCGTCACCCACGAAGCTGACAAATTCCGGCCGCGGGATCCTCGCGAACGACCCCGACTCCCCCGGCAGCCTGGGCATCGCCATCTCCGAGGCGGTCGAAGACGCCGCCACGCACGATGACGCCAAGTACTCGCTCGGCTCGGTTGTCAATCACGTGCTGCTGCATCAAACCGTGATCGGCCTCGAGGCACAAAAGCAGATGGAGATGGCCGGGGATTACCCGGATGTTGTCATCGCCTGCGTCGGCGGAGGCTCCAACTTCGCCGGCCTCACCTATCCCTTCATCGGCGAGAAGCTGAAGGGCAAGCACCCAAAGACCCGTTTCATCGCGGCGGAGCCGGCCGCGTGCCCGACTCTGACCCGAGGTGTGTACGCGTATGACTTCGGGGACGCCGTCGGTTTGGGCCCTGTCGTAAAGATGTTCACTCTCGGACACAGCTTCGTGCCCGACCGGATCCACTCGGGCGGCCTCCGTTACCACGGCGACGCTCCGTCGCTGTGCCTTCTCGTCGACAAAGGCGTCGTGGAGGCTCGCGCCTACAAGCAGAAGGAGGTTTTCGCCGAGGCCGTCAAGTTCGCGCGCTCAGAAGGCTTCCTTCCAGCCCCGGAAGCTGCCCACGCCATCCGTGCGGTGGTCGAGGAGGCAGCCGCCGCGCGAGAAGCGGGTGAAAAGCGAACCATCCTGTTCGGGCTCTCCGGACACGGCCACTTCGACATGTCTGCGTACGACGCCTACTTCGCCGGGAAGCTCGAGGACATCGAGCTGTCGCAATCGCGGATCGACGCGGCTATCGAAGAGCTGCCGCGAGTCCCCGCAATGTCCTAGCCGATCAAGCAGAAGGGGCCTCGTCCGCGAGGAGCCTCGGTGATGGTTGCGCGCCTTTAGCGATCAGGCGACCCGCTTTCGCCAGCTCGCCGTTCTTGTCTTGCTCGGGGTCGCCACCGCGGTTTAGTCCGACCGCCGCGCGCACCTTGCCGGCCTGGAGGTAAAAGCCAACGAACCTGCGCTCGTCAAGGGAGCCCCTGACCACGAAGCGATCCCACTTGCGAGCATGGCCGATGTATTCGAGCTTGTGCTCGAACTGATCGCTCCAGAAACTGTGCATGTAGCGGTATGCGGTCCGCGAGCCCAGCATCGACCTTGCGGCCGCTGCTCCCATCTTTTCAGCATTGTTGTAGTGCTCGACCCTGACCCGTCCGAAGATCGGATGAAGGTGGTTTGCCACGTCACCGGCGGCGAAGATTCCGGCCACATTGGTGCGGCAGCCGGCATCGACCAGTATTCCGTTCCTGGTGGCAACACCGGAGCCCTTGACGATTTCAACATTTGGTTCGATCCCGACCGCCACAATCGCGAGGTCGCACGCAATCCGACGTCCCTTTTTCGTCACGAAACGCTCGACATGTGACGACCCCTCGAACCGGACCACTTCGTCCTCTGTCACCAATTCGATTCCGGCAGCACGGTGTATGGCGGCAAACACGCCTCCCACCTCGGGACCAAGAACTGCATCGAGCGGCGCTTTTCCGCGCATGACGGAGGTCACCTTCAACCCA
>DASQAU010000081.1:0-5140 GCA_035635595.1 Candidatus Eiseniibacteriota bacterium | reverse complement strand
GTGCGTATACATAAGGTGTCGCAGGCCTTCCAGGGCGAAGTACTCGCACTGCGTGGGGATCAGCATGCTGGTCGCCGCGGCCAGGGCGTTGAGCGTGAGGAGGCCGAGCGACGGCGGGCAGTCGATGATCACGCACTCGATCCCCGCATGCGGGCTGGAGAGCGCTTTGCGCAGGAGCATCTCGCGCGAGTCGAGCGCGGCCAGCTCGATCTCGGCGCCGGCCAGGTCGATGTGGGAAGGGATCATCTCCAGGCCGGCGACGCCCGTGGGTTGCGCCACCTGGTGCAGGTCGGCCTCGCCGGTGAGGACGTGGTAGACGTTGAGCCGCGCTCGAGTCGGGTCCAGGCCGAGTCCGGACGTCGAATTTGCCTGCGGGTCGAGGTCGACGAGCAGGATGGTGTGGCCGAGCTCGGCCAGCGCAGCCCCCAGGTTGATTGCAGTGGTCGTCTTGCCGACACCACCTTTCTGGTTCACCACGGCAATGATCGGAGGAGTGGTGGTTGCCAACATCTTGGGGTTGGCCATCTCCAGTGATCCTATATCTGGGGGCATGCGTGGAATTCTAGTTCAGCGGCGCCGACTTGCCAACACCGCCTGTCAAGGGCCGGTCCCAGCCGCCGCGCAGGCCAGGATAACGGGTTGCCGCGCCCAAAATCGCATACCCCTGGCGGGGCCCTCCCTGTCCCGGGAGCAGGTCCCTCCCCCGCCTGCTCACCGCGAGGCGAGGCTAATTCGAATCGCCGAACCTCCACAACCCTGCCTGTTAAGGGTTCGCCGGCAGGACTGCGCGGCGCCGGTTGGACCAGATGGCATACGCCGACACGGCGAGCAGGACCAGCTCGATCGCGATCACGATCCCGACCTGAAGCTGTGACCCGGCGAGGCCGATGCCGGCGAGGCCGACGATCAGGTTGTAGGTGATGTGACAGATCGCGGAAGCCGTCGTGTTGGTGAACTTTCGGATCAACCCGAGACCAAGAGCGATCACGAAAACGGACAGCGCATCGAGCGAGAGGCCGTACTGCGTATGGATGCAGGTGAACAGGAGCGCGGTTGCGATCAAGCCGAGTCGCGGTTGAAGAGCACCCCGAAACATGATCTCCTCGCAGATCCCGGGCGCGAGCGCGAGTGCGGCGATCCCAAGTGGTGTGCCCAGCCCGCCAAAGAGGCGCGACGTGGTCGAGTCGACCTGTCGGGCCACGTCGGGCGTCCAGGTGTGGCTCAGCCAATCCATCCCGAGGCCGAAAGCGAAGAACGCTCCGGCAGACGCCACGGCAAGGACGACCTGCCACCAGGCCGGCGCCACCAGCCCGAGTCTGTCTGCGGCCTGGGACAGGTTGCGGCGCATGAAAAGGCCCACTCCAGCCGCGGCGAGGATGAGGAACGGCGCCTCCTGTGAGATCAAATCGCCCAGGGTGAGCGCCGATTGGGACGACGCGCTCAAGTTCGCGAACACGATCGACGTCAGCTGAGTCCCGAACAGGAGCACTGCAAGCACAAGGGCCAGTGCGTGGACAGGGTTGTCGGGATCGATCGGCAAGAAGCGCGCAACTCGCTCGCGAAGAGGTTTTGAAGCCAGGCCGGCGGCGATCGCGGCGCTGACCATGATCCCGACGTCCACCGGGACAGGGCTCTGGGTGCTGGGGCCACCGGCTGCCCGCCCGGCGCCGGCAAGGTCGAGCGCGCCGATCAGGAAGGTGACGCCGGCGCTGACCCCCGCCAGGATGCCGATCGCCAGGTGCGCCCAGCGACGGCCGACCGCTGCATTCGCGGCGATCACCAGGGGCAGCGGCGTCAAGACCACCACGGCCGCCGCCGCGTCGAGGAAGATGCCTGCGGTCAGCCTGACTTCGAACCCTGTTGCGGCAGGGGCCTGGAGGGCGGTGGCGCGCCATCCTCGCGCTTGGGCGTGATGTCGATGAGCGGTCGGATCAGCTCGATCGGCAACGGCAGGATGATGGTCGTGTTCTTTTCCGAGCCGATCTCGACCATCGTCTGGAGGAAGCGCAGCTGCAGGGCCCCTGGCTGTGAGGAGATCACGGCGGCGGCATTGGCCAACGTCTGTGATGCCTGGAACTCACCGTCTGCGTTGATGATCTTGGCGCGCTTCTCACGTTCCGCCTCGGCCTGCTTCGCCATCGCCCGCTGCATCGTGCTTGGCAGCTCGACATCTTTGATCTCGACGACGGCAACCTTGATGCCCCAGGGCTCGGTCTGCTCGTCGATGATCTTCTGAAGGTTCTGGTTGATCTTCTCGCGATTCGCGAGCAGCTCGTCGAGTGTGGCCTGTCCCAGAGCCGCCCTCAGCGTGGTCTGGGCGATCTGCGAAGTCGCGTTGATGTAGTTGAGGACCTGGGTCACGGCCTTGCGGGCGTCGATGACCTGGAAGTAGATGACGGCGTTGACCTTCGCCGTGACGTTGTCGTTGGTGATGACCTCCTGTGGTGGCACCTCCAGCGTGATCACGCGCAGGTCGATCTTCACGAGGCGGTCGACCCCGAACGGGATGATGAAAAAGAGACCCGGACCCCGCAGGGCGATGAGCCGGCCGAGCCGGAACACCACGCCGCGCTCGTATTCGTTGGCGATGCGCAGGCTGGAGAACGCGACGATCACGGCCAGGACCAGGATCACCAACAGGACGGTGACGCTTCCAAACTGCACTATCTCTTCTCCTTAGTCGTCCCGTTCCCGCCGGCGACCACCTTCAGCTGGAGTCCATCGCGGCCGACCACGCGAACTGGCGTCCCGGCATGAATGGGTTCTGGCGCCACGGCTTTCCACAACGCACCTGAGACAAAGACTAGACCTTCAGGTGCCAGCTCCTCGCGCGCTTCGCCGATCGCACCGACCATCGTGTCGGCGCCGACGAAGGCGGGAGCGCGCCGGGCCTGCCAGACCTTGCGAATGAAGAGGACGAAAAAGGCGAGGGTCACCACCCCCGACCCGAACACGACGACAGGGTCGACGCCGAGGCCGACCGGGCCGGTGTTGATCAGAAATGCCATGCCGAGCACCAGTGAGACCACTCCGCCAACGCTGAGAATGCCGTGCGTGTTGGCATTCAGGTCGGCGATGAACAGGATCAGCGCGAGCAGCATCATCAGGGCGCCGGCGATGTTCACCGGCAGGTTCGCCAGCGAGACGATCGCAAGGATCGCGGCGATGCCGCCGACAACGCCGGGCAGGATCGCCCCTGGCGTGGAGAGCTCGGTGATGATGCCGTAGCCGGCGACGATGATCAGGAGCGCCGCGATCGTTGGATCGATCAAGGTGGCGAGGAACACCTGCCAGAACGGCATCGGCATGTCGTCGATGCGCGCACCGGCTGTGTGGAGGACTAGAGCTCCGCTCGGCCTCGAGACCGACCGTCCGTCGATCGCGTTCATCAGCGCGTCCGGGTCGGGGACCTCGAGGTCCGCGACGTGCAGCCGGACGGCTTCTTCGGCGTTGATGTTCACGCTGTTGCGGACCGCTTGCTCGGCCCAGTCTGCGTTGCGCCCGTGGATCGTCGCGAGGTTGCGGACGCGCGTCACCGCGTCATTGAGGACCTTGGTGCCGAGGTCTCCCGTCAGGTCGCCGCCTGTGCCGAGAATCGGATGCGCCGAGCCGATGTTGGTCCCGGGCGCCATGGCCACCACGTCCGCCGCCTGGGCGACAAAGAGTCCGGCCGACGCGGCGCGGGCGCCGCTGGGATAGACGTAGACGATCACCGGCACCTTCGAGTTGAGGAGGCTGGTCACGATGTCATCCATCGAGCTGGAGATCCCGCCGGGTGTGTTGAGCACGACGAGCAGGGCGTCCGCGTGGTCCGCGCCGGCGCGATCGACGGCCGTTTCGATGTACGACGCGGTGATCGTGTTGATGTCGCCGGTCAGGTCAGCCCGGTCGACATGGGGCTGGGCGGCGAAGGCGTGAGCTGGGATCATCGCGGCCAGAGCGAATAGAGCGAATCCGAAGGGGAGCGCGACCCGCCTGCGCATGCTCCGAGTATGGCAATCCAGTCGGCCGCTGGCGATGTAAAACGTGGAACATCGCCCCTCCAGGTCGCCGTGGGCCAACTCCGCCCCGTCGTAAAATCGAGCTCATGGGGGCTCTCCGCGACCAGAACGACGACGAGCGCCGGCCTGGCGCGTTCGACAGAGATGGCGCCGAGCTGGACGACCTGATTCACGAGATCCAGGCCGCCAGGCCGATCAGTCCGGCGGAGGAGAGGACTCTGTTCGAGAGAGCCGGGCTCGGTGACAAGGGCTGTCAGGATCGGATCGTGGCCGCCCACCTCAACCTTGTCATCCGGCTGGCGGCCGCCCGCGGCGAGCAACCGCTTTCCGTGCCCGACCTGGTCCAGGAGGGCTCGATCGGGCTGGTTGAAGCCGTGCGATCCTTCGCGTCGAGCGGGTACGACGATTTCCAGCCATTCGCCGAGCGGCTCATCGGCGAAAAGATCGACGCCGCGATCGCCGCCGAAGCCGCGTCGGTCCGCGACGCCGAGCTGCTGGTCGCCGCCGCCACCGATTACGAGCGGACCGATCTGCTGCTGCGCAGAGAGCTTCAACGCCAGCCCACCGAAGCCGAGGTGGCGGAGAAGCTCGAGTGGACGGTGGAACGAACGCGCTATGTGGCGCACGTGGTGGCGGATGCACGGCGCCGGCACGACGAAGAGATGCTCGCGTTCATCGACCCGGCTGCCATCGACTTCGACAACGACGACGACGAGCGCGCGGCATTTGACAGCTAGCGGCCCCAGCCGGACGCCGCTCTACGATCGCCACGTCGCCCTTGGCGGCCGCATGGTCGACTTTGGGGGCTGGGAGCTGCCGCAGCAGTACACGTCGATTCGAGACGAGCACTTTGCAGTACGCAAGGCAGCGGGCCTGTTCGACATCTCGCACATGGGGAGGTTGGTGGTCGAGGGCGGCGGCGCACTGGCCTATCTGCAGCACTTGCTCACCAATGACCTCTCCGCGCTCGGCGCTGGTCACGCGATCTACACACTGATGTGCAAGGACGACGGTGGCGTCATCGACGACCTGGTCGTCTACCGCGAAACCGACGACCGCTTCATCGTGGTCGTGAACGCGGCGAATCGAGAGAAGGACACGGCATGGATGCGCAAGCACCTTGGCGGCGGCGCGGTGAT
>DASQAU010000080.1:0-6195 GCA_035635595.1 Candidatus Eiseniibacteriota bacterium | reverse complement strand
GTGAGCGAACCGCCGATCTCCGGGCCCGCCATCCCGAGCCTGGGCATGATGTACATCGCACCGATCAGGATCGGACCTCGTGTGCTGTTGAAGTAGATCAGCGACTGCACGTGATCCGGCCGCAGGATGTCCGCGTCCGTGAAGTAGGCGCCGTTGACGTAATGCATGATGGCCAGCCCCTCCGGCTCCATGGGCTTGTAGCCGGCATCGATCGCGGCCTGCCGGTCGGCGTACTTCGCCACCGCGGCCTTCGTCGCCTCGATCAGCTGCAGCGCCGACTGCAGCTGGGCGCCGGTGACGCCGGTCGACGTGGCGTGGCTGTGGTCGGTCGAGGCGGTGGTCCCGGTCGACGTGGTCCGCTCCACCGATGCCGCCCAGCCCGCGGCGTCGCTCGACACTACGATCAGCGCAAGCGAGGCGATGAGCAGGCCGCGGCGCGCCCATGTCCCTCCAGGCAGCGACATGTAAGCGGCGCCGATGAGGCCCACCACCACCATCACGATGCCGGCCCCAAGCAGCACGTGGCCGGGGTTGGTAAGCGTGAAGATCCCCTCGCGATGCGCAAGGGTCGGGTCCTGGGCATGAAGATATGCGTCCAGGGCCAGCCCGAGCAGGAGCGCGGTCGCCCCTAAAAGTCCAATCGTCAGGAAGATCGCCAGCTTTTTCATGCGGATCTCAGAGCTTACCGGCGAAGTGGCAGGCAGCCAGGTGGCCGCCTTCCTTCATCTCCAGGGGCGGCTCAACCTCAGAGCAGATCGGCTGGGCGATCGGACACCGCGTATGAAACCGGCAAGCGCTCGGCGGGTTCACAGGGGACGGGATCTCGCCCTTGAGCAGGATCGGCCGCCGGGACACCTCGAGATCCGGGTCCGGGATCGGGACCGAGCTCTGCAGGACCTTCGTGTACGGGTGGAGCGGCTTGTCGCGAACCTCCGCGGTCGAGCCAACCTCGACGATCTTGCCCAGGTACATCACAGCGATCCGGTCGCTCATGTGGTTCACCACCGACAGGTCGTGGGCGATGAACAGATAGGTGAGGTGGAAGCGGTCCTGCAGGTCTTCCATGAGGTTGACGATCTGCGCCTGGATGGAGACGTCAAGGGCGGAGACGGGCTCGTCCGCCACGATGAAGTTGGGGTTCAGGACCAGGGCGCGCGCGATGCCGATGCGCTGCCGCTGCCCGCCGGAGAACTCGTGCGGGTAGCGGTTGATGAAGTTGGGGTTGAGGCCGCAAACACGCATCACCTCCTGCACACGCTTTTCGGCGATGCGACCCCGGGCGATGCCGAAGTTTCGCAGCGGCTCGGCGATGATGTCCCCTACCACCATGCGCGGGTTCAGTGACGCGTAAGGGTCCTGGAAGATCATCTGCATCCGCTGCCGGATGCGGCGCAGCTTCTCGCCCCGGAGCTTCGTCAGGTCGACGTCCTCGAAGAACACGTGGCCGGACGTGGCCGGCTGCAGCTGCACGATCACCCGGCCCAGGGTTGACTTGCCGCACCCTGATTCTCCGACGAGGCCGAGGGTCTCTCCCGTCTTGATCGCCAGGTCGACGCCATCGACAGCATGCACCGTCGCATGCCCGAACAACCCGGCTCCGACCGCGAAGTGCTTGACGACGTTCTCCACGCGGAGCAGGGGCGCGCCGGCAGCGCTGTCCGGCGCGGCGTGCGCCGCCTGAGCGCTCACCGCTCGCCCATTTGCTCGGCCGGAACGTTCTTCATGAGCACCCAGCAGCGCGCGCTCTGCCCGGCGCCTACGTCATCGAGGTTCGGCTCATGGGTGAGGCACTTGTCGATGCGAAACCGGCAGCGAGGGTGGAACTTGCATCCCGGGGGCGGATTGGACAGGTCTGGCGGCAGCCCCGAGATGGAGACCAGCTTTTCGTGTTCGCGCTCGTCAACGCGTGGGATCGAGCGCAGCAGCGACCACGTATAGGGATGCTGCGGGTTTTTGAAGATCGCGCGTGTCGGGCCTTCTTCGACGATACGGCCGGCATACATGACGATCACTCGCTGGCAGAGGCTCGCGACCACCGCGAGGTTGTGGGTGATCAGGATCACGGCAGCCCCCAGCTCGCGATTCAGGTCTCGGAGCAGCTCGATGATGGAAGCCTGGACGGTGACGTCGAGGGCTGTCGTCGGCTCGTCCGCGATGAGGAGCGACGGCTCGTTGGAGAGGCCCATCGCAATCATCACGCGCTGGCGCATTCCGCCCGAGAACTGATGGGGATAATCGCGCACCCGCTGCGCGGCACCCGGGATGCGGACGCGCTGCATCATCGGCACGACGCGGTCATGGGCTTGCTTGCTCGTGAAGCGTCGATGCGCGGCCATCGCCTCTTCGATCTGGAACCCGACCTTGAGCACCGGGTTCAGGGACGTCATCGGGTCCTGGAAGATCATCGCGACGTCGGACCCGCGGAACTCCCGGATGTCGTCATCCGACATGTGGACGACATCGCGATCGCCGAACAGGATCTTCCCGTTCGTGATCTTTCCCGGCTCGGGAATCAAGCGCAGCAAGGACAGAGCAGTCATCGTCTTGCCGGACCCAGACTCGCCGACGATTCCGACCGTCTCGCCTTTCTCTACGTCGAAGCTGATGCCATCGACGGCCGTGACAGTCGGGCCTGAGCCGAAGAACTGGACCCGGAGGTCTTGAACGCGGAGCAGCTTGCTCAGTTGACTAACGCCTCATCCGCGGGTCGAAGGCGTCGCGTAGTCCGTCACCCAGCCAGTTGAACGCCATGAGGGTGATCGATAGAGCGATCGTCGGCGCCAGGGCGATGTGTGGTGCGAAGTCGAGGCCGTGGTAGCCGTCGTTGGCCATCGCGCCCCACGACGGCATCGGCGACGGAAGGCCGAGGCCGAGAAAGCTCAGGAAGGCCTCGAACAAGACCGCCGCGGGGATGGCGAAAGTCGCCTGGACGATGATCGGCCCAAGGGCGTTGGGAAAGATGTGGCTGGCGATGATGCGGAAATCGCGCGCCCCGCTCATCCGCGCGGCCTCGACGAACTCGCGCTCGCGCAACGCCAGGGCCTGCCCTCGGACGAGGCGGGCGACGTCCATCCATCGGGTGAGAGAGAACGCGAGCACGATGACGAAGATGCCCCGCGGAATCAGGTGGAGCGCGTCGGAAAGCACGAACACCAGGATCAGCGCCACCAGCAGGTCGGGGATGCCGTACCAGATGTTGATGAAGAACGAGATCGTGGTGTCAACGGCGCCCCGGTAAAAGCCGGCGAGCAACCCCAACGGAATCCCGATCAGGCTGACGATGATGGCGCTGCCGATGCCGACCTGGACGGTGATCGAGGCGCCACCCATGATCCGGCTGAGGATGTCGCGGCCGGCCTGGTCGAGACCGAGTGGGTGCGCAGCGCTCGGGCCCTGGTAGGTGGGCCCTACAGCCTGCAGCCACACTGGATAAGGCGTCCAGAACGTGGCGAGAATCGCCGTAAGGAACAGGAGCACGATGATGCCGGCGCCCACCAGCGCGAGCCTGTTGCGACGAATGCGGTTCCAGGCATCTGCCAGCATGGAGACCTGCGCCGGCATCTCATAGGTGGTGACGAGATCGGGTTCGGGAACGGCGGCAAGCGCCATCAGTAGCGAATCCTCGGGTCGAGCACCGGATAGATCACGTCCACCAGGAGGTTGGCGAGGCCGACCAGGGCGGCATAGAACGTGAAGACGCCGATGACGATGTTGTAGTCGCGGGCGAGGATGCTCGTGACGAACTCCTTGCCCAGGCCCGGTATGCCGAAGATGTTCTCGATCACGACCGAGCCGGTGATGATGCCCGTGATCAGCGGGCCGAGAATCGTCACCACCGGGATGAGCGCGTTACGCAGGGCATGCCGCAGCACGACCACCCTTGCCTTGAGCCCCTTCGCCCAGGCTGTGCGCACGTAGTCGGTGCGGATGGTCTCCAGCATGCTTGCGCGCGTGAGCCGCGCCACGTAGCTCGCATAGGGCAGCCCGAGGGCCAGCGCCGGCACCGGAACCTGTTCGAGCTTGCCCCACCCAGGAATGTAATAGAACGTGCCGCCCGTCCAGATGTAGAAGTAATGCCCGGCGAGGAGGAGGCCGAAGATCGCGAGCACGAAGCTCGGGATGCTGTATCCGACCACCGAAGCGCTGGACGCGACATAGTCCACCCAGGTGTTCTGCCGCAGAGCAGCGATGATGCCGAGTATGAGTCCGAGGCCGATCGTGACCAGCAGCGCGTAGAAGCCGACGGTCGCACTGACCGAGGCCTCCCTCAGCAGCAGTGGTGTTATCAACACGCCTCGGTTTTTCAGCGACTCTCCGAGGTCCCCGTGGAGCAACACTCCTGTGAACCAGTTGGTGTACTGCTGATAGAGAGGCAGGTCGAGGCCGTAGTGGTGGAGGTTTGCCGCCAGCGACTCCGGCGTCTGCCGCGTCTCGTTTATGAAGGCGCTGCCCGGGATCTGGTGCAGCAGGAGGAAGACGATCGAGGAGACGAGCACCGTTGTGACCGCGATCAGAATCAGGCGCTGCCCGATGTAACTGACTGTTCCGCGCGTCATCTCGCCTTCCCTGCCTTAGGTCATGTCCAGATGAAGAGGGGGGCCGCCACGCCGGCGGACCCCCCTTATTTTCCGCGTTATCGGGTCCTTTTTACGTGTGCTGGAGGATTCGAACGTCGCTCCAACGGTAGTCGTATAGAGCATTGCCGCCGGCACCCTTGACCCACGGGTGGACGACGTACTGCTGAATGCCGTAAACGAGGTTGCCCGCGACCGAGTCGTCGATCAGCATCTGGCCGGCTTGCTTGTATTTGTCCACCACGGACGCCAGAGGCTTGGTGTTCGCGTCCTTGACCAGGGCGTCGAGCGCCGGGTTCGAATAGCACGAGCCACCCGAGCCGGCGTTGGTCACGAAGAGGAAGTCAAACCAGTCCTGGGGGTGGTCGTAGTCCGCGCCCCAGCTGTGCCGGAAGATCGGGTAGGTGCACTTGTTCCGAGCAGAGAAGAACGATGCCCGGTCCTGGGCCGCGCACTGCATGGTCACGCCGAGGTTCTTCTGCCACTGCGAGGCCAGGTTCTCGCAGACCGCCTTGTTGAAGGCGGTGGCGTTGTAGGTGTAGACCAGGCCCTTGACCTTGGATCCGGTCGGATCCCAGGCCTGGTACTCGGCCTTGGCTGCCACCGGGTCGAATTTGGCGTTCTTGTCGGTGTTGTCGCCGAGGTAGCCCTGGAGGCCCTTCGTGATCGTGCCACCTGTGGCGGCGAAACACGCGGTGCCCTTCGAGCAGGCGATATCGACCAACTGCGCCATGTCAACGGACGTGATGAAGGCGTGCCGGCCGTGCTTGCCGGCCTCTATCCCGGCGAATGGGCCCGTCTTGAAGTTGAAGCCGATCCATGTGGTGCGAGCCGCGGGCTGAAGCGTGAGCTCAGCCTTCAATGCCGGGCTTGAGTTGTAGCGGATGACGTCCTCAGGTGTCAGGTTCTCGTTCATAAAGCCAATGAGGCTGAAGTTCCCAGATTCGTACTTGGTTATTGACGTTTTCTGGTCGGCGATGACCTCGATGTGGACCTTCTTGAGGGCGCCCGTTGATCCGCCATACCAGTTGGCAACCGGCTCGAAGTCAAGCGACTGCTTTGGCGTACGGGCGGTCATCTTGAACTGCCCGCTGCCGATGAGAGTCTTAGGGTCGGCGGACCATTTGTCGTCGCCGCCCCCAGCGGTGATCGCCTTCTGGGACACGACCCAGGCGGTCCACAGGCCAACTTCGGTGTACCAGTACCCAGCGGGCGCGCTGAGCTTGGCCGAGAAGCTGTAGTCGTCGATCTTCTTGAGGCCGGTCATTTCCTTGGTCTTGTTCGCGGCCACATCGTCGTAGCCGGCGACCGGTGCAAACACAGATGCATAGTCGCCCTGCAGACGTGCGGCTCGATTCCAGCTGTAGATGAAGTCGTCAGCCTTGATCCCATCACCGTTGGAGAACTTGGCGTCCTGACGCATCTTGAACGTGTAGGTCAGGCCGTCCGCCGAGATCTGCGGGGGCCCGGTGGCAATGTCTGGCACCTCCTCCAGTTTGTTGTTGAACTTGTACAGGCCGGAGAAGACGTTCTGGAACAGGTCGATGTCGACCGCAGCCGACATACGCGCGGGGTCGAGATCACCTACGTCACTGATGATCGGAAAGCTGAGGGTCTGATC
>DASQAU010000079.1:0-4250 GCA_035635595.1 Candidatus Eiseniibacteriota bacterium | reverse complement strand
GAGCTTCTCGGGCGGGATGGGGACTGAGTCGGTAACGATCACAGCGTCGATATCGGCGCTCCTCAATCGCTCGACGGCGTTGCCGGTCAGCACCGGGTGAGTCGCCGCGACGAGCACCTTGTTCGCGCCCTGCGAGCGCAGCGCGATCGCGAGCTTGGCGATCGTGCCGCCGGTCGTGATGATGTCCTCGACCACGACGCAGTCGCGGCCCTTGACGTCACCTGAGACGGCGATGACCTCCACCTCGTCGTCGCTCGAGCGGCGCTTGTAGCCGAACGCGATCGGCGCCGCCAGGTTGTTGGCGACAGCCTCCGCCCTGCGGCCACCACCCGCGTCGGGGGCGACGATCGTGATGTGGCGCAGGTTGAGCGTCTTGAGGTGGTCGGCGATGATGTGGTGCGGGGAGAGGTGGTCGGTCGGCACGTCGAAGAAGCCCTCGATGGCCTCGGCGTGGAGGTCGAGCAGGAGGAGGCGGTCGGCGCCCGCGAGCGTGATGAAGTTCGCGACCAGCTTGGCCGAGATCGGCTCGCGGGGCTGGGTCTTGCGCTCCTTGCGCGCGTAGCCGTAGTAGGGGATGACCGCGGTGACTCGGCCGGCCGAGGCTCGGCGCAGAGCGTCGAGGATGATGAACAGCTCCATCAGGTGCTCGTTCACCGGCGGCGAGGTGGGCTGGATCACGAACACGTCGTGACCGCGCATCGAGTCCTCGATCTTGACGTTGATCTCACCGTCGGGGAAGCGGCGGAGGCGGGGATCGGTGAGCGGCACGTCCAGCCTGTCCGAGATGCGCTGGGAGAGCTCGGGGTTGGCCGACCCGCCGATCAGCTTCAGCGCGCCCCACGGGGATGCCTCCTCCCCGGTGAACTCCACCGCGGTGGTCAATCGCCCGATCACTTGGCTTCCGAGCTGGAATCCACCGTTTTCCTCCGTACCACCCTAGCTGGAACTCCGACGGCTGTCGCGCCGTCGGGCACGTCCTTGGTCACGACCGAGCCGGCCCCCGTACGCGATTGCTTACCAAGTTTGACGGGCGCGACCAGCATCGTGTCCACGCCGACGAAGGCGCCGTCACCGATCTTGGTCCGGTTCTTGTTCGTCCCGTCGAAGTTGGCCGTGATCGTACCGGCCCCGATGTTGGCGTCCTCCCCGAGATCGGTGTCGCCCAGGTAGGAGACGTGCGGGACCTTGCTCCCCCGCCCCACCCTGGTCCGTACGAGCTCGGCGAAGCTGCCGATGTGCACGTCGTCGGCGATCTCGGTGCCGGAGCGCAGCTTGGCGAAGGGGCCGCAGTCGGCGCGATCGCCTATCTTCGCGTCCTCTATATGCACGAACGGGCCGATGCGGCAATCCGAGCCGATGGTCGTGTGCCCCTTCAGGATCGTGAACGGCTCGATGACCGTGTCCTGGCCGACGGCCACAGTGGCGTCGACGAAGGTCGATCTCGGGTCGACGATGGTGACGCCGGAGAGCATCAGCTTCTCGACAATGCGCTGCTGGATCGCTGCCGCGGCGGTCGCGAGCCGGGTCCGGTCCTTGACGCCCATCGCCTCCATCGGGTCGTCGAGCTTCACGACCGTCACCGGCTTCAGGTGCAGGAAGACGTCGGTGAGGTAGAACTCGCCGGCCTTGTTGTCATCGGTGATCTTTTTCAGGGCGGCCGTCAGCTGAGTGCCGTCGAAGACGTAGACGCCGACGTTGAACTCGTGGACGTTCTTCTGCATCTCGTCGGTCGCGTCCTTGCGCTCGACGATGCGCTCGAGCGACCCGTCGGCGGCGCGGATGATGCGGCCATCGTTGCGGTTGGGGTCTTCGACGCTCGCGATCGTGGCGGGCGTGCCGCCGGCGAGATGGGCGTCGATCACCTCCTTGATCGTCTCGGCGGTGAGCAACGGCGAGTCGCCGTTGACGACGAGCACCTGCTTGCCCTTCAGCTCGCGCTCGGGAATCTGCAGCAGCGCGTGCGCGGTTCCTTTTGGCTCGCGCTGAAAGGTGGGCGCGATGCCTCTTTCGTCGAGGTGCGCCGCGACCTCGGCGTGATGGGGGTTGGCGATGACCTTGATGTCCTTCGCGCCGGCCTCGGTGACGGCCTCGAGGACGTAGTCGAGCATGGGCCGGCCGCAGATCGGATGGAGGACCTTGGGAATACGCGACCGCATCCTGGTGCCGTGACCGGCGGCGAGAATGACGGCCGTTAGCGATTGGCTCAACGCTGGTGCCAGTTTAAGGCCCTCTCCCCGACCCGCTCCTCAAGGAGTAGAGAGGGGATGCCCTCGTAACGGCTCTCCGCCGCTGCTCGTTTGTGTATTGATGGGTCGGCTAGCAGGGCTCGTGGCCCTCGTTGTGTTCGTGAGCGCGTGCAGCGTCGGCGTGGCGAGGGGATCTCTTCTCCACTCGCCAATACCGAGCCCATCACCAAGCCCGTCGCCGGTCGCGCAGGTGAGCCCATCCCCGACCCCGGCGAAGAGTCCGCCTGTTCCGATCCCTTCCCCACCCCCGCTGGAAGTCGCTTGCCATGGCGGTGGGGCCAGCTCGGTGGTCATGCTCCAGGGCGCCTGGACTGAGCGGCGCCTCCTGTACGACGTGTCGGATCCGGTCCATCCCCGGCTCATCTGTAACATCGCCAACACCTCAGCCCACCTCGTCTCGGGAAACACGATCGAGTGGCTGAAGCCCATCTCGGCGAATCAAACAGACGTCGTGCTCAGTTCGCTCGGCGGCAATGACCGCCGGGCCGGCACCTTCCCCTTCTGGGTGACGTCCGGCTCGTGGCTGCCGGATCGCTCCGTCATGGCCTACTCGCGCCGGCTGCCGGCCGACGACAGCTACGCCAACGGCAGCATTGAGGTGTGGCTGTACGCAAACCAGCAGACGTCCCGTCTGACCTCGTATGCGGTCGGCATCAGCGACTGCTTCTGCCGGTTTGGACTGCCACCCCAGGTCCTGGCTGTCTCACCGGATGGCCAGTACGTGGTGGCAGGCTGGGAGGCAGGCAAAGGGTCGTACCCATTGGCGGTCTACCGCGTTCCGATCGCCTGCTGACAACGAGTTTCGATCCCAATGTGACGTCGGCGTTCTGGGATCGGAGCGGACACCGCCTGTTTCTGAACAAGGCTGGCGCGAAACCAACGCAGGCGTGGACCCCTGAGGCCGGAGTCGCCGACGTTCTCGGCGCAGCGGCGTGGTCGTATCTTCCCAGCCTCTCGCCCGATGGCAGCATGGTCGCCTACACCGCATATGCCGATCCGAGCTCGCGCGAGCAACCGCGCATCTACCTCTACGACTTCAAGCAGGGGTCGATACAGCTTCTTGTCGACAAGCCCCGGACCCAGGTTCTGTTCGTCAATGCCGGATGGATCTGGTACCTGGAGGAGCGCGCCTGCGTGCCGGCCGACTCATGCGCAGGCTCGACCATGCCGACTGGCAACGTTTTCGCCAAGCAGCTCATCACCGGCGCCGAGCGCGCGGTGAGCTTCGCCGCTGGGGAGGATCCGGTGACCCAGTCGGGTGGCCTGGATTCGCTCGCCTTCGGCCCCGGAGAGGTCTGGCCCACTACTTAAGGGATTGCCAGCGGGGAGAGGGATAATCCGAACGTGAGCGAGATGCCGGCGGTGAACCTGGAGGGAGCTGTCCCTTCGCGCCTGCCGGTGCTGCCGCTGAAGTCGACGGTCGTGTTCCCGCGCATCTTCATTCCCCTTTCAGTCGGCCGCAAGCGCTCGCTGCAGCTTTTGGAAGACCTCACCGGTGTGGAGCGCAACATCGCAGTCGCGACGCAGCTGGATGAGTCAGCTGAGGAGGTCGGGTTCAGCGACATCCATCACATCGGAGCAATGGTGCGGGTGCAGCATTTGCTGAAGTTGCCGGACGGCACCGTGCAGCTCGCCGTGCTCGGCCTGCGGCGCATCAAATTGACCGAAGCGTTGTCGGAGGACCCATACCTCGAGTGCGCCGTGGAGATGATGCCGGAGTCGTCCGAGTCCATCCTCACCATCGAGCGCGAGGCGCTGATGCGCCGCGCGATCTCATCGTTCCAGCAGCTCGTCGCCCTGGCGCCGCACCTGCCCGCGGAGCTGTCGAGCGCGGCGGGCGCGATCGACGATCCTCTGCACCTCGCGTACTACATCGCCAACCACATCCGGCTCACCACCGAGCAGCGCCAGGAGATCCTCGAGATGGACTCCGCGAAGGAAAAGCTCGAGCGGCTGCTCGGCCACATGGCGCACGAGCTGGAGGTGCTGGAGCTAGGGCGGAAG
>DASQAU010000078.1:0-5028 GCA_035635595.1 Candidatus Eiseniibacteriota bacterium | reverse complement strand
CCGGCAGCTCCATCCCCGGTCAGTGTAGTTTCGGGCGGTGGCGGGCGACCGGCTGACGCTGGTGTACGACGGCGAGTGCTCATTCTGTGGACGGCTCGCTCAATGGGTGGAGAGGCACGACCGTCGCGGGCGCGTGAAGGCGCGGCCGAACCAAGAGCCGGGTTTGATCGAGTCATTGGGACTTACCCGGTCGGAGGTCGATCGGGCATCGTGGGCGGTCGAGCCGGGCGGGCGGAGGTTTGAGGGGGCAGCCGGGATCAGCCGGGTGTTGAGGGAGTTGGGCGGGGTGTGGTTTGTGCTCGGTTCGCTATACCTGGTTCCGCCGATCGGGTGGGTTGAGGACCGGTATTACGGGAGGGTTGCCCGGAGGCGGAGGTGGTGGTGAAAGGACTGGGAAGAGGGGGTGGCGGCCGGGGTTTGGGAGGCGATTTTGGGCGTCTGAAAGGCGCGTGTGCATACACTCGCGGCACTGGGCGAAGCTGGAACCCCGCCGGAGCCGGCACCGGGGCAGTTCTGATACCCGCATAGGACCGTTGTATGCGGCAATGAGCTGGCGAGAATGCCCGCATCGGACAGTCGTATGCGGGTTTGACCAGCCGCCGCCTCAAGGCGATCTAGACGTAACGTGAGTTTGTGACCATAGATCGGAGGTCCCGTCGGTTTTCATCCACTCGACTCCAGGTCGTCGCCCGGAAGCTCATGAACGCATCGCCTCTTTGCTCCCTCGCGACCGTGTCGCCAGGCGGTCGGGCTCACATCAACCACATGTACTTCGCGTGGAGCGATCGCTACGAGGTCGTCTGGGTTTCCGACCCTGATTCGCTCCACTCGCGCAACCTGACCAGGAACTCCTCGGCGGCCGTGACCATCTACGACTCCCATCAGACCTGGGGCCGCCCAGATCGCGGCATCCAGCTCTTCGGTATCGCCAAAGTCACAACCGGGCGGGCATCGCAAAACGCGCGACTCCTCTACGCGAAACGATTCCGCGATTACGACGCAGAGTCAGATGACCTTCCTGCCTATCGATTCCGGCCACGCACGATCAAGCTGTTCGACGAGCGCTCCCTCGCCGGCGGCACCCTCGCAACAGCACGCGTCACCCCGAAGGGACTCACCTGGGTCAAAACAGAGGTCTGGGCTTAGCTCCTACTGCCTGACGACTGCGGCGGCTCCCTTGCGCAGCACGTACTTCTGGATCTTGCCCGTCGCCGTCTTCGGCAGCTCCGACACGAACGTCACGCTGTGGGGCGCCTTGAAGTGGGCCAAGCGGTCGCGCGTGTGAGCGATCAGCTCGGCCCCTGTGGCCGTGGCGCCTGGTTTCAACACGACGTACGCGTGAGGCGCCTCGCCCCATTTCTCGTGCGGCAGCCCGACGATCGCCGCCTCCTGCACCGCAGGGTGGCGCAGAAGGGCGCCTTCCACCTCCAGGCTGGAGATGTTCTCTCCCCCGCTGATGATCACGTCCTTGATCCGGTCCCGGATCTCGATGTAGCCGTCCGGATGAAGCACCGCCGCGTCACCCGTGTGGAACCAGCCGTCTCCCATGACCTTGTTCGTCGCCTCAGGGTCGTTGTAGTAGCCCTTCATGATCACGTTGCCACGCGCGACGATCTCCCCCAGAGACTGCCCGTCCGCCGGCACGTCCCTGCCCTCGCCGTCCACCACTCGCAGCTCGCCTGACGTGATCAGCTCGACGCCCGTGAGAGCCTTGATCACGGCGCGTTCCGTGGCGCTGAGCTGCTTGTGCTCTGGCCGAGGCTCGCATATGGTGATGAAAGGAGCGGTCTCGGTCAGCCCGTAGACCTGCGTCACCTCCCACCCGAGATCCCCCTCCATGCGCTCGATCGTCGCCGCGGCTGGCGCTGCCCCCGCGGTGATGACGTGCACGCCTTTCGGCACCTCACCACGCACATCGGAGGAAGCGTTGGCCAGGGCGATCAGGATGGTCGGCGCGGCGCACATCCAGCCCACGTTCTCTCGGCGGATCAGGTCGAAGACCCGAGCCGGTTCCACCTTCGGCAGGCAGATATGCGTGCCGCCGACGGCGGTGATGATCCAGACAAAGGTCCAGCCGTTGGCGTGGAACATCGGCAGCGTCCACAGGTAGCGGTCGCCGACCGTGATGTGGAAATGAACCAGGGTGCCCACCGCGTTGGCCCATGCGTTCCGGTGCGTGATCATCACGCCCTTCGGCTTGGCCGTCGTGCCGCTCGTGTAGTTGATCGTGAGCAGGTCGCTCTCGTCGATGTCCGGGCGCTTGAAGGCAGGTTTCGCTGATCCCAAAGCGGCGTCGTACTCCAACCAACCTTTCCGGCCGCCGGCGCTGCCCAGAGAGACGAAGTGCTTCACGGCACCAAGCTGGTCGCGGACCCCGTCGATCGCGTCCAGGTAATCCGGGTGGACGCACAACACCTTGGAGCCCGAGTGCGTGGAGATGTAGACGAAATCCTCCGCCGTCAGGCGGTAGTTGATGGGCACGAGCACGGCGCCGATCTGGGGCACCGCGTAGAACGACTCGAGCTGCTCGTGCGTGTTCGGCGCGATGTAGGCGACCCGGTCGCCCTTCTTGACCCCCATCCCCTGTAGAGCCGCGGACCACCGATCGCACCGGTCGAAGAGCTGCTCGAACGTCAGGCGCAGGTCCCCGTCGACCACCGCTTCGCGGTCTCCGTAAAGCTTGCGAGCCCGGCGCGCGAACTCGAGCGGTGTCAGCGGAGTTTCCATATGGCCCTCCTAGCCGTCGGTTAAGGGTTCAGCATGAGTGCAAAATCGGCATTCTTGATGCCACCGACAAAAGCGCTGTGCGCTCTCGGCTCAAGCTCGACCGACCGCTCGTAGACGAACGCGTATACGTTGTCGATGTTCCAGTCGCCATAACCCTGGATGCGGAGACCATATCGCAAGCCTTCGTCCTTCAAGCCGCGCTGGTATACGTCCGTGGCGCGTGCATAGATCGCCTTGAGGATCTCGAGCTGCATGGAGAGCTCAGCAATGGTCTTTGCGTCGCCATCATCTTCGACCAGCTGCTCGACCTGGGTTTCGAGGTCGGCGATCTCCTTCTGGTAGTCGTCCACCCCAACGACGAGTCTACCCCGCGGTCAGTTCACCAGGGAGTGGGTCGCGACCGCTCCGGCGATCAGGATGGCGATGATGTTGACCACCTTGATCATCGGGTTGATGGCAGGCCCGGCGGTGTCCTTGTTGGGGTCCCCGACGGTGTCACCGGTGACCGCCGCCTTATGCGCCTCGGACCCCTTTCCACCCAGGTGGCCTTCCTCGATGTATTTCTTCGCGTTGTCCCAGGCGGCGCCTCCGCTGGTCATCTGAAGTGCCAGGAACAGACCCGTCACGATCGCCCCCAGCAGCATGCCACCGAGCGCTCGCGGGCCGAGGATGAAGCCGACCGCAATCGGAGCGACCACCGGGATGATGCCCGGCAGGATCATCTCGCGCTGAGCCGCGGCGGTGACGATGCGCACAGCGGTGCCGTACTCGGGCTTGCCGGTGCCTTCCATGATCCCCTTGATCTCGCGGAACTGGCGTCGAACCTCCTCGACCACCAGGCCGCCGGCGCGTCCGACCGCAAGCATTGCGAGCGAGCCGAAGAGGAATGGCAGGATGCCGCCAAGGAACAGTCCCACGATGACCACCGGGTCGGTCAGCTTGAATTCCTGGGGGTGACCAGCTCGTGCCAGCTCCTGTGCATATGACGAGAACAAAACCAGCGCGGCCAGCCCGGCCGAGCCGATCGCGTAGCCCTTCGTCACGGCCTTGGTGGTGTTGCCCACTGCGTCCAGCCGGTCGGTGACGGTGCGCACCTCGGGCGGAAGGTTCGCCATCTCCGCGATGCCCCCTGCGTTGTCGGTGATCGGGCCGTAGGAGTCGATGGCGACGATGATCCCGGTCATCGAAAGCATCGACACCGCGGCGATCGCGATGCCGTAGAGGCCGCCCAGCTCATAGCTGCCCAGGATGCTGGCTCCGATCACGACCACCGGCAACGCCGTCGCCATCATGCCGATGGCCTGGCCCGCGATGATGTTCGTCGCGTGGCCCGTGACCGAGGCCTTCGCGATCAGGTGGACGGGCCAGTACGCGGTCTCGGTGAAGAACTCGGTGATGGCGACGATCAGCACCGTCGTGATCACGCCGATCAGCGCCGCGAAGAAGAGGTTGTTCGGGTCGCCCACGCCACCGCCGGCCTGGAGGTAGTTGTTGACCCGCATGTACTGCGTGACCAGGTAGAAGCCGACGATGGCGACCCCGACCGCGACCAGCAGGCCCGCGTACAGGGCGCCCATGATCCACCTCGGATTGAAGATCCGGACGAAGAACGTGCCGACGATCGAGCCGACCACGCTCACCGCGCCCAGCAAGAGCGGGTAGATCACCCAGCCGACCTGGTCTTTGAAGAGCAGCGAGCCCAGGAGCATCGCCGCGATCATCGTCACTGCATAGGTCTCGAACAGGTCGGCGGCCATGCCCGCGCAGTCGCCCACGTTGTCGGCGATCACGGCGGGGTTGCGTGGGTCGTCCTCGGGGATGCCCGCCTCGACCTTGCCCACCAGGTCAGCTCCGACGTCGGCCGCCTTGGTGTAGATGCCACCGCCAAGGCGGGCGAAAACCGACACGAGGCTTGCCCCGAAGGCGAGTCCGACGAGTGCGTCAGGGTCCTTGAAGACAAAGTAGGCGGCCGACACGCCGAGCAGCCCCAGGCCGACGACCATGAACCCGGTGACCGCGCCTCCGCGGAACGCCACCTGCAGCGCCTTGTCCACCCCGCCGCGCGCTGCCTCAGCCGTACGCAGGTTGGAGCGCACGGCGATGTTCATGCCCACATAGCCGGCGGCGGCCGAGAGCACGGCGCCGATTACAAACAGCACCGCGGTCTTCCAGTTGATGAAGAAGCCGATCACGACCGCGATGGCGACGCCGATGATCGCGATCACCGTGTACTGCCGGTTCAGGTAGGCGGAGGCGCCTTCCTGTATCGCCGCCGCGATCTCCCGCATGCGGTCGTTCCCG